>NZ_JACJEZ010000007.1:73027-133849 GCF_014164365.1 Pseudoalteromonas sp. SG43-6 | reverse complement strand
AGCTCTGTTGTTTTTAAGCGATTCATAAGATCACAAAACACCATGAATGTTCCCTCGCTTCCCACATTTTTTAATACTATTAGTTCATTGATATATAAAGGCTAATTCTGGGGATACTTTAGCTTGCCTACCCCAACAGGTTTAATGCGCACCACGGTTTACCGCCCCGAAATGTCAGGGCAATTTCCCGCGATTATTTTTTATTCTGAAATATTTCAGCAAACCGCGCCTATTGCTCGCAGCGCTGCACTTTTAGCAAGCCATGGTTTTGTAGTACTTGTGCCAGAAGTGTTTCATGAGCTAAACCCTATCGGGACAGTGCTTGCCTATGATGATGCGGGTAAAGATAAAGGCAATAACGATAAATGGGCAAAACCGCTTGAATCCCACGACAGCGATACCCAAGCGTTAATCGACTTTGTACAAACACAAGACTATTGCACCGGCTCTGTAGGTACTATGGGTGTCTGTATTGGCGGTCACTTAGCTTATAGAGCCGCATTAAACCCACACATAAAAGCCGCACTTTGCTTATATGCCACCGACATTCATAGCGATACACTCCCCGCACAAGCCGGTAATAACTCGTTTGAACGCATGGCTGATATACAAGGTGAGATTCACTTTATTTGGGGAAAGCAAGACCCCCATGTGCCACAACAAGGTCGCGACAAAATTTATCAACAAGCTGTTAGTACGGGTATTAATTACCAATGGCAAGAAGTTAACGCCCAACATGCCTTTATGCGTGATGAGGGTGAGCGATACGACGGCGCACTAGCAATCACCATGTACCAGCAAGCCGTTGCATTATTTAACCGTACTTTGTAAGCCATAAATTAGACATTTTTAAGCATACCCAATGCGGTATGCCTTTTTATAAAATAATCCTTTAAATAATCGATAAATAAGCGCAACTTCTTAGAATCGGCGCCGCCGGGTGGAAATACGCCGTAAAGTTCTATATCTTTACTTTTATAGTCATCGAGTACAATTTCCAATAGCCCAGCTTGAACTTTTGGCCATGCATCGTAAAGTGGAATACGCCCGATACCATGGCCTGCTTCAACAAAAGCAGTTCGCGCCGCAGCGTTATTAGTCCTTAAACCACCTTGCATAGTTAAGTTATGCTTTTTACCATCTTTTTGTAGCGTTAATGTTTTACTGCCGAGCTGATACACCACCCATTTATGTTCGCTTAATTGCGCTGAAGTTTTAGGTTTACCGTAATGGGCAAAATAATCTGGCGAGCCACAAATACAGGTACTCATCGTAGTGAGTTTAGTCGCTTGTAAATTGGAGTCACTAAGCGCCACACCGCGAATCGCAAAATCAAAGCCATTTTTAATAATATCAATCACTTCATCACTTAACTGTAAATCAATATCGATTTTGGGATACTGACGTTTAAAATCATTGATTGCAGGCACAACCAACTGCATACCGACATTCACCGGGCAGCTAATTTTAAGTAAGCCTTGTGGTTCGCTTTTTATATTTTCTATTTGCTGTTTAGCCGCATTAGCTTGCTCAGTAATAATTCTGCAGCGCTCATAATAAGCAATCCCCGCTTCGGTCAGTGCCATAGTTCGCGTTGAACGATTAAGCAGCGTCACTTCCAGTTGGGTTTCTAATTTTTTTAAGTGATAACTTGCCACTGCACGAGTAAACCCCAATTGTTTGGCGGCCGCCGTTAAACTGCCCTGCTCTACAATTTGTGCAAATACCACCATACTTTTGAGTTGCTCAAACGATACCTTCATAAGATCTCCTATACTGACTTACTTTATTGTATCAACTATTAAACCAATAAAGTTGAATTTATCATCGTTGTTTAAAGTGACCTTAGTGCTTATAGTAGTTAGTAAGATAAATTAAAAATTTAAATCATCAGAAGGAATATGGTTATGGCTAAAAAAATACTTATGGTTCTTACCTCTCATGCAGAGCTTGGCAATACCGGTCATAAAACGGGCTTTTGGGTTGAAGAATTTGCGGCTCCTTATTATGCATTTATTGATGCCGGTGCTGAGGTTACACTCGCATCAGTAAAAGGCGGGCAACCACCGATTGATCCAAATAGCGCCGCACCTGATGCCGCAACAGATGCTACAAAACGTTTTGATAACGACAGTGCAGCACAAACATTGATGGCCAATACAAAAGCGCTTGGTGATGTAAATGCCAGCGACTTTGACGCCGTATTTTACCCAGGCGGTCATGGCCCATTATGGGACTTAGTTGACAATACAGACTCAATTTCATTGATTGAAGACTTTATCAAAACAGAAAAACCTGTTGCAGCTGTTTGCCACGCAAGTGCCGTGTTTTTAAATGCTAAAAATTCAGATGGCAGTGCATTGGTTGCAGGTAAGAAAGTAACTGGCTTTAGCAACAGTGAAGAAGCCGCAGTGCAACTTACTGACATTGTTCCATTGTTGGTAGAAGATGAGCTAATCAAAAAAGGCGGTGATTACCAAAAAACGGATGATTGGGGTGTGCTCGCATTAGTCGATGGCTTATTGATCACCGGTCAAAATCCTGCCAGCTCTGAGCTTGCAGCGCAAAAACTGCTGACCCAATTAGGCTAATTCTTTAATATTGTAACTAAAGCCTTGCTTAACCCAGCAAGGCTTTTCAATTAAGCATCAGGATAGGTATACTCAGTCAAACATATTTAAAAATTAAGTGATGTATGGCAAACCCAAAAAGCTCTTTGAGCATTCCCCCTCTAGTCAGTAAACGCTTTACGCTTATTGGTATTATTTTATTGTGTGTTTTACTGCAAATTATTAATAGCTTACCAGGCGTTAACTTAAATGGATTAGGTATTTACCCTCGCAGTCTAAGTGGCTTAACGGGTATTTTTTTCGCGCCTTTTTTACATGGCGGCTGGGCACATTTGCTTAGTAACTTAATCCCATTTGCAGTGCTTGGCTGGCTAGTCTGCCAATATAGCGTCAAACGGTTTTGGGCTGTATTTATCTTTACTGCTGTGGTTGGAGGATTACTGGTTTGGCTATTTGGTCGCGCTAATATTCACGTTGGCCTGAGCGGTGTACTTTATGGCTTGTGGGGCTTTTTAATTTGCTACGGCATTATGCATCGGTCATTTAAGGCCATTGCTATTAGTGTCGCGGTGGTATTTTTATATAGTGGTTTAATTTGGGGTGTTTTGCCACAGCGTCCCCATGTGTCATTTGAAAGCCACCTGTTTGGCGCACTCGCTGGTATTCTTATTGGCTATTATTTAGCAAAACAAGATAAGAAAAGCGCAAGTTACAAGCTTTAAAGTTAGCAAGGTTAAAGATAAAATATTAACCGTCATTATCTCGGATTAATTCAATTTGCGCTTTCTCAATTTCGGTTAGCGCTTTATATCCTAGAGGATAAGGCCAACCATAACCCCATCTAAATGTTGTTGGAGAATATGGACTACCGCCAACACGCACACCGCGAGCATGAGTTGTGCTATTTACGCCTCGCTTACTTCAGCTACACATTCACGAAGTCCATTATCAACAATATGCCTTTGCTCATACGTACCATCTTGGCAATAACTATAATCGTGGGCGGTACAGCAAAATAACCATAATTATTGCTGAGCAGGTAACAAACTTCGAGTAAATTAGGGGCGCTCAATCGATATGGAACCAACTTTAGCTGCAGGTTTGTTTTATCCAGAGTCTGAAACCGCAATCTTGTATTAGTGATTTCAGCATTTTGCTAGCTATTAATCAGATATTGATACTGCTAAATTATTATACTTTGCCAATAATGTTGAGCCTTTTTAATGATTAAGCTACTTAAATTTACTTAATAACTAACTACACTCGGTTATAGAACCTATAATTAAAGCAATACCTTAACAAGAAACTATTTCTTCGTGTATAACTCTCAAAGTATGATTATGAATCGAAGCTGCTATTTTCCTAGCGTAAACGATGGCTCAACAGGTAAATAACTACAATCAAGAGTAGCTATTAGCTGATTATTACTCTTTTTAAGAATTATTTAGCCATAAAACATAGTAGATCGGAGTCCTATTTTTGACAAAGATAATTAAACACCTGAGCATAGTTTTGTTAGCACTCATATTTGCAATGTCATTTGCTTTTGCTAACGCGCCATCAGTTCATTTTGAACGTCTATCTATCAAAGATGGCTTACCTCAAAGCAGCGCGAAAGCGGTGTTACAAGATCGTAAAGGGTTTTTATGGGTTGGTACTGAAGAAGGTTTGGCCCGTTATGATGGTTATGAGTTTAAAGTTTTCAAAAATAGTTTAGATAATCTCCACTCACTCTCAAATAATTATGTAACTGTTCTTTTTGAAGATCAACAGAGCGATCTTTGGATCGGCACCAGAGGTGGTGGCCTAAATCGCTTTAGCTCTACAACTGAACAATTTACGCATTATCGCCATCAAGCAACAAATCTAAACAGTTTAAGTAATGATACCGTGCATGCTGTTACGCAAGATAAACAGGGAAATATTTGGGTGGGGACAGACGGTGGAGGCCTTAACCGTTTTAATCCTGTCACCGAACAATTTACTCATTATCGTCATCAGCAAGCAAACTCTGCAAGCTTAAGTGATGATGCTGTTAGTGTTATTACTGAAGATCAACAAGGAAACCTATGGGTAGGCACGTGGAGTGGCGGCTTAAATCGTTTTAATCCTATCACTGAACAATTTACTCATTACAAACACCAAGCAACAAACCCTAATAGTATAAGTAATAATGCTGTCAGTGCCATTCTTGAAGATAAACAAGGTAATCTATGGGTAGGAACAAAGGGTGGCGGCCTTAATTATTTTAATATCACTTACGATAAATTTACTCGCTATATCCATAATGCAACTGTGCCCAAGAGTCTGAGCCATAATGAAATAGCAGCCATTACCGCAGATCAAGAAGGTAACCTTTGGTTAGGAACTTTAGGTGGTGGACTCAATTATCTCAACTTAAAAACCCAAAAATTTACCCACTATCGCAATCAGACAACAAACCTAAATAGTTTAAGTAATGACAATATTCGAGCCATCACTTATGACCAACAGGGTAATCTTTGGATAGGAACCGATGGCGGCGGACTTAATCGCTTAAACTCACTTACTAAACAATTTGCTCACTACCATCATCAAGCTAATAAACCCAACAGTTTAAGTAATAATATAATACGCGCTATTACCGAAGACAGTCGAGGCATACTGTGGGTAGGAACTTGGGGAGGCGGTTTGAATCGCTTTGATTCCGTCACCGAGCAGTTCTCTCATTACCGTTATAATGAAGATGATCCCAACAGTTTGAGCGACGATAAAGTCTATGCCATCACTGAAGATCGCCAAAATAATCTTTGGATAGGCACTGATGGTAATGCCCTTAATCGTTTTAATCCAATGACAGGGGAATTTACTCACTATCGTCATGATCCTAGCAATGCTAACAGCCTAAGTGATAATGCGGTTAGTGCCATTACTGAAGACCAGCATGGCGATCTTTGGTTTGCCACGTGGAAAGGTCTTAATCGCTTTAATCCAATTACGGAGCAATTTACTCATTATCGCTATCAAGCAGATAACCCTAATAGCATAAGTAATGACAGTATTCGGGTGATCACTGAAGATCAACAAGGTGATCTTTTGCTAGGGACTTGGAAGGGCCTTAATGTTTTTAATCCAAACACCGAAAAATTTATTAATTACAAACATCAGCCAACAGATCCTAGCAGCTTAAGTAATGACACTGTCTACGCGATTACCGAAGATCGAAAAGGAAATATTTGGATAGGTACCGCCAGTGGCCTTAACTTATTCAACAAAACTACCGGTAAATTCACTCGTTTTCTGAAAAAAGATGGCCTACCTAATAACGTTATTTATAGGATTGAAGAAGACAATAAAGGCAGTCTTTGGCTGAGCACAAATCTTGGTTTATCTAACTTTGATTTTAATACAAAAACATTTAAAAATTACAATATGGATGATGGATTACAAAGTAACGAGTTTAATGCTGATGCATCATTTAAAAATAAACGCGGTGAATTATTTTTTGGCGGGATCAATGGTTTTAATCGTTTTTTCCCCGATAAAATAATCAGTGATACCCAACAACCAAAGGTTGTTATTACCGATATGTTACTATCTAACCAATCCGTACCTATCAGCAATGTAGTACCATTAGATAAAAAATCAGACATAATTAAAAACACGCCTAATAGTAGCTATTCTTTAGAAAAACCAATTCACTCCACTTCTGCAATCACCTTAACTCATCAACAAAACCTTGTAACATTTGAATTTAGTACACTGCATTTTTCCAATCCCAAAAAGAATCAATATGCCTATAAAATGGAAGGTTTTAATGAAAAGTGGATCACAACTACTTATAAAAACCGCCGCGCAACATATACCAATTTACCAACCGGCAATTATATTTTACGCGTTAAAGCCAGCAATCCATATGGCATTTGGAACGAAAAAGGAGTAGCCCTTAAAGTCACTGTATTACCACCGCCATGGCTATCATGGTGGGCATACTCATTTTATTGCACGTTACTCCTGTTCATTATTTGGCTATTTGTGCGCGCGCAACGCAAAAAAGTCATATTTATAAAGAAGCTAAATGAGCAATTAGAAATTAAAGTGGCTGAACGGACACTAGGTTTACAAAAAGCGAATGAAGAACTAGCTAAAATTACTGTAACCGACGAACTCACAGGGTTAAATAACAGACGATTTGTCGCTAATAATTTGCAAACAGACATTGACTTAGTGCTACGAAAATATCGCACTCATGATCAAAATAATGATATTGAAAATCATAGTGAATCAGACTTAATCTTTTTTATAATCGACCTAGATCACTTTAAACAAATAAATGATCTTTATGGTCATGCCGCAGGTGATAGCGTATTAATGCAAATTAAACCTATTTTAAAACACGTTTTTAGAAATACCGACTATCTTGTGAGGTGGGGAGGTGAAGAGTTTTTAGTAGTTGCCCGCTTTACCGACCGAAAAAATGCACCGCTACTTGCGGAAAGATTAAGAGCATCGTTTGAAATGCATAATTTTGTCATAGATGACGGAACTATTATCAAAAAAACATGCTCAATTGGCTATGCTAGTTTTCCTTTTTCAATAAATAATCCCGAAAGTTTAAATTGGGAACGAGTTGTAGATATTGCCGATCACTGTTTGTATGCAGCGAAAGAATCAACAAGAAATGCTTGGGTAGGACTAAGCGACATTGATTGTTACGATGATAATTTATTTGTAGCCATCACTGAAAAAACGCAGCAATTGATCAACCTCGAGCAAATAAAAGTAGAGTCTTCAATTCTTAAACCGGATAAAATAAAGTGGCATTAATACACTTTTTTTTACTCCATTAAATAGAGTTAAGTAGTTGCAGGTTTATCTTCTAATTATACAAAAAACACTTAAAAAATAGCCGCGATGTAAACCAATAAACACACGATATGCTTATTACGTGGCGTGGCAGTTTATATTATACCTTATGATCTCAGCGTCATTGTCACTAATACAACGGCGTGATCAGTGCTTTGGTGGTCATGCTCAATCAAGGGATGGTCGTAGTTGTACGAATGAGCTCTGCAGCTCTGCTTAGCTCATATTTAATAACATTACTCATTGATATGTGGTAACGCAATTGTCGTTCAAATTCATAGAAAGTATTCAGTGGCTCAAAGATTAAATGTCGTAATTTAAAGCTGAGTAACGGAGACAACATAAACATTGCATCATCTAAATGATCTTCATATTACTCATGAAAGTTATCTTTGCTTCCCTTGCTCTAAATGATCAACTAGGATGGGTTGTTCGTAACCTTAATTAAAGTAACCAACGTTTAAGGAGTTTTGATGAGTAACAGCGAAAACTATACCCCGCCTAAAGTATGGCAGTGGGACGCGGAAAGTGGCGGTGACTGGGCAAAAATAAATCGACCAATTGCAGGCGCTACGCACCAGCAAGATTTACCCGTTGGTGAGCACCCTCTTCAGCTTTACTCACTGGCAACCCCTAATGGCCAAAAAGTCACCATCATGCTTGAAGAACTGTTAGAGCTTGGTATCACTGAAGCCGAATATGATGCGTTTTTAATTAAAATCGGCGATGGCGATCAATTTGGCTCAGGCTTTGTGGGTGTTAACCCTAATTCAAAAATTCCAGCGCTGATGGATCACAGTACGACCCCTATAACGCGAGTGTTTGAGTCAGGTGCTATTTTACAATACTTAGCAGAGAAGTTTGATGCGCTAGTGCCAAGCGACCACACCAGTAAAACCGAATGCCGTAACTGGTTATTTTGGCAAATGGGATCAGCACCTTATTTAGGCGGTGGTTTTGGTCATTTCTATGCCTATGCACCACACAAAATGCAATATCCTATTGACCGATTTACGATGGAAGTTAAACGCCAGCTAGATGTATTAAACCGCCATTTAAGTGATCATGATTACATGGCTGGTAGTGACTATTCAATCGCAGATATTGCTATTTGGCCATGGTATGGCTCGCTGGTATTGGGATATTTATACGACGCCGCCGAGTTTTTAGATGTTGAATCATATACCCACGTGATGCGCTGGGCAAAACAGATTGAACGCCGCCCTGCAGTAAAGCGTGGTCGTAGAGTTAACCGGACTTGGGGCCCAGAAGATGAGCAACTAGCCGAGCGCCACAGTAAAAGCGACTTTTAACGAAAACCTAACAGCGCGATTAGTATGACTAACCGCGCTGTTACTTATGCTGGCTGTAAATCTATTTGGTTATCTCGCGCCTGCAGGATCTGTAAGCCGCGAGCTAAGAATATGCCACTTAAAATACCGTAAATCGCGCTGACAATAACCATAAATTCTGTACTTTGCGTAACTGCTAGTTGTATTGCCAACATCACTCCAACACAATATTTAGTAAAGAAAATGGCCATTATTAGTATAAATGGTACTTTGCTACCAGGTATATGAAACACATGCTGCTCACTTATGTAGCGCACTCCCTTTGGCAAACCGAATTGACGAGCGACTCCCCAACCAAGTACTAAACACACAAACCAAACTGCTAATGCAATTACACCAGAAAATGCGGAGTACACCCCAAAAACTGACAGGCCAGCCATTGCGACAGGTAACACACAAACACTGCGTAACGTGACCTCTCTTGCTCGGGTTTGTTTGACACCAAGCACAATCAGGCCGGCAAATAACGCGAACACCCACAGCGGTGTATGTTTAATTATATCAATCACTAAACTTCCTTTTTATTGTTGTTATTGCTTATTGTATTAGTGCCTTGAGCTTAATCTTATTTAAATAATTAATAAAGTTACAATTACATTTTTTTAACCTTTATATACGTAGCAAGCTTAATGTGCCATCTCGATGCTAACTTAGAGAATAGTAAAAGGCGACGACAAACAAATATCGCAGAGTGTAATCGCCATCATTTCAGTAGTAGCAAAACAACAGCGCAATTTGATAACCAAAAACCACTCAGCAGCAAACTAAAACATTCTCTTAAATCGAATGGTTAAGCCATTAAATTGCATTGTTAATTTGTAATATAAAAGGATATGCTCTTATTAGTAATTTACAATTAAAGGAACGGCTATGAAGAACGTATTATTAATCAACTCATCACTCAACGGTGAAAACGGTAATTCACATCAGCTTAGTGAGCAGTTCATTGCTGAGCTTACACAAAAAACTGACATTACAGTGACTCGTCGTGATGTTGCCGAAAACTCATTACCACACCTAACTCAAGCTGAAATGGGCGCATGGATGACAGAGCCTTCAGAGCGTAGCGATGAGCAAAATAAACTGGCTGCTATTTCTGATGAGTTGGTCACTGAGCTGCAAAATAATAAGCTCATCGTGATGGGCGTCCCTATGTATAACTTTGGTATTCCATCTACATTAAAAGCGTGGATCGATCGTGTTGCTCGCGCTGGCATTACGTTTAAATACACTGAAACAGGCCCTGTTGGGTTAGTTGAAAATACTAAAGTAGTTATTCTTGCTGCTCGTGGCGGTATGTACTTAGGTACTGATATGGATACGCAAACTAAGTATCTAAAAGACTTTTTTGCATTTTTAGGTATCAACGATGTGGACTTTATTTATGCTGAAGGCCTAAATATGCCAGGTGGTGATGACAGCAAAAACGCCGCTAGTAAAGAAATTTCAGATTACGTATCGGCACTTTAATTTTTTGATAAACAAGCGGTCAGTAAGGACCGCTTTTTAGTTAGCCATGCTGATTTCATTTATTACACATTCTTATCGTCAGTGGATCCGTGTAACTCAACATTCAATACTTTTGTAAACTTGGTGCTTATGTTGCAACACTCTCTATAAACCGCCCATTTCGCTATGCAAAGGTGAAATCTTTTCACAGTTAGCGAAATTATTACAAAGGAGATGAGTATGACGATTAAGAAATCTGCACAATCACATTGGTCTGGCGATATTAAATCTGGTAAAGGTCAAATTAGCACCGAAAGCGGCGCTTTAGATAATCAGCCCTATGGTTTTAATACGCGCTTTGAAGATAAAGCGGGCACTAACCCAGAAGAACTAATAGCTGCGGCGCACAGTGCTTGCTTTAGTATGGCGCTATCACTTGCGTTAACTGAAGCAAATTGCGTTGCTGATGATATCACCACCAGTGCAGTGGTTAGTTTAGATGAAGTGGATGATGGCTTTGAGGTTAGTCATATAGCCTTAAGTGTAGAGGCAAAAATTGCCGGTATTGCTGAATCAGAATTTAAAAAACTGTGCGAGCAAACCAAACAAGGCTGCCCTATCTCAAAATTAATGAATGCTGAGATATCTCTCACTATGGCACTCAACTAAGCTAAAAAATTAACCGTATATAAGCCAAGTAATTATTACTTGGCTTTTTACTGCACGGTTTTTACTATACGTAAAAGGTATAAACATAAAATAACGTAAAATTTCAGCTAAATCTCTGGCCTAGCCAAGCTAAATAAATCATGCGTTGTCGTAAAGTAATCTCCGCCCATTTTACCAACGGTATTTATAGCTCTTGGGTCAATATAGCCGTTAACAAGTACACTTTCATCAATATAAATACCAACTACATTTAATAACATCATTTGCCCGCCACCTTCTTGTTCAGAAATAGTGACCACGTCACGTAAGCTACATTCATAACGAACCTTAGCTGCTGCCACCCCCAATGGAGTTACTGATTGACTTGCACATGATGCGATCCCCACAGCCGTAAATTCACTAGTTTGCGAAGAAAAATTACCGCAACTTTGATTCATTTGCTCCACCAGATTATGACTGACCACATTGATAACGCACTCTTTTGTGGCCAGTAAATTGTTTAAGGTATCCTTGTTTTGATTCTCAGCTGGATTTACCTGAGTCACACTCAACACTGGCGGGTTTACACTTGCCACGGTAAAAAATGAATACGGCGCAATATTCGCCACGCCATCACTACTTAACGTGCTTATCCATGCGATAGGCCTTGGCGTGATCCCACCAACCAATTTACTGTATGCCCCTTTTTGCTCGTCAGGATCAGTTAAATCAAAATACATCATCACCTCATTAAATTTAAACTCATTAAACTAAACGCCTTTTCACTTTGTTACGTATTAAAGACAAAGTAAATGAAAAAAACGCTTTATTACTATGACACACTCTTTGTACTGGTTTACTAACGATTTACGACTAAGCGATAACGCACTAATCTCTCTTGCTGCAAAGCAAGATACAGCACTTAGCTTTGTATATTGTATTGACCCTCAATGGTTTAAAAGCAATCACCATGATTGCCAATCAATGGGACAACATCGCTGGCAGTTTTTAGCGCAATCTTTACAACAGTTAAACAATACTCTGAAAGACTATGGGCAACATTTAGTGATCTACCATCAAGCTGCTCATGAGGTGATTGAACATTATTATCACCATCACAACGTGCGTACTCTATATTGCAGTGAACAAATTGGTTACGATGAGCAGCAAACGCTACTCAATGTAGCGAAAAATCATGGTGATCTTGTTATTAAACAAGCTAATACATTTACCTTATATGACAACCAGCAACTTCCTTTTACTATTAATGAACTGCCAGCAACATTTAGTCAATTCAGAAAGCTAATTGAGCAAACAACGCCCACTATCAATACACTTTTAGATCCTCCAGAGTACATAGCCAGACCTTTAATTGCTCCAATGCCTTGGCCAACTACATTGCCTAATGTCAGTAAAGAACGAGCGTTATTCGCAGGTGGTGAACAAAGTGCGACTGATCACCTAGCTGATTACTTTTCAAGTGCTAATCCATCTACCTACAAAGAAACTCGCAACGCTTTAGCTGGTATTGAAAACTCAACCAAGTTTTCTCCTTGGCTTGCTAATGGCTGCATTAGTGCTCGGAAAATAGTCAACGCTTTGCGTAATTATGAGCACATTCATGGCGCAAACGACTCAACTTACTGGATTTATTTTGAATTACTGTGGCGTGAATACTTTCAACTATACAGCCTGCGTTATGGCAATAAGTTATTTTCTTTTGCCGGAATTACAAAGCGTAAGCCACTAACCAGTTTTTACCCACAGCGATTTAAGCAATGGTGCACAGGCACAACACCGTATCCCATTGTCAATGCATGTATGAAACAGCTGAATAAAACCGGCTATATGTCAAATCGTGGCCGGCAATTAGTTGCAAGCTGCTTAGTAAACGAGCTCAAGCTAGATTGGCGCTTTGGCGCTGCTTATTTTGAACAACAACTGATTGATTACGACGTGGCATCTAATTGGGGAAATTGGCAATACCTTGCAGGTGTTGGCGCGGATCCTCGCTCGGGTAGGCATTTCAATTTAGTAAAGCAAACCCAAACCTACGATGCTAATAATCAATTTATTAATCACTGGCAAGGTGATGAGGTACACGCCATAGACTCGTTAGATGCCGCAGATTGGCCGTTAAGCAGTTAATAATGCTTAAAGAATAGCGGTGGTGAGAATAAAAGTTGTAGCACACAAAACCGAGCCTTTAAGACTCGGTTTTGTGCATTTTAGCAAGGTGCAACATTATTAAATGTTCTAATTTTTGTTTTTAAATCAAATGCTGCATAACCAGCCACAATAATAAAACAGCCTGCTGGCACAATATAAGAAAAAGCGACACTGAAGGTATCAATAAATACAGCCTGTACCACGGGTACTATTGCTCCACCTAAAATAGCCATTACTAATCCGGCAGCACCTAACTTTGCATCATCGCCTAAACCATGTAATGAAATTGCGTAAATAGTGGGAAACATTAACGATAAACAAGCCGATATACAAACTAAAGCCCAAACGCCACTTATAGTTGGCATTTGCACCATATATAAACATAGTAGCGTCGCAATTACAGAGGTTGCCATTAATAGTTTTGCTGGTCTAATAAATCCCATAAGCCATGTCATCACAAACCGAGAGAACAGAAAAGTGATCATACTGTATTGCAAAAACGTTCCACCGGTCACTTCGTTTGTATCAAGTGCTTCCATAACGTATTGAATGGTAAAGGTCCATACACAGGTTTGCGCTGCAACATTAAAAAACTGCGCAATAACGCCAAAGCGATAATGTGTATTTTTAAATAATCGTTTAAAGGTTGCACGAAAATCGACATGCTTAGATACCTTTTTTTGCTTGCAAAAGTTAGGTGTTTTAGTAAATGCAATTGCCAGCCAAATAAGCACAAGTACGCAAGCCATACCCACATAAGGCACCATAACCGCATCTAGTTCTGCTTTTATTACCTGAGTTAGTTGCTCAGCGATCATAGCTGCACGCTCATCTGAGGAAGCTATATTTAGGCTAGGTAAAATAAGGGTTGCGGCTAAAAACACACCGATATTAGTACCAACAGGATTGAAAGATTGCGCTAAATTTAATCTACGGGTTGCACTTTGCTGATTTCCCATTCCCATCACATAGGGGTTTGCTGAAGTTTCTAAAATAGATAGACCACCAGCTAACACAAATAAAGCGGCTAAAAAAAAGCCGTAAGTCATTGCTTGGCTTGCGGGATAAAACATAAATGCCCCCATCGCAGCCATGCCTAAGCCTGTCAATACTCCCGTTTTGTAAGAAAAGCGTTTATTTATATAAGCGGCAGGAATGGCTAAGCAAAAGTAGGCGCCATAGTAGCTAAACTGTACAAGTGCCGATTGCACTGAAGACATAGTAAATATTTTACTAAATACTTTAACTAACGGATCAGTCATATTTGCTGCAGCACCCCATGCTGCAAAGCAAAGTACAAGCAAAATAAAGGGAACCACCATCTCCTTAGAGACAAGAGGTGTTTTTGTATGTGTGTGTGTGGTCATTGCCATGTCTCAGTTGTTAACTTTGAGTAAAGCATTTAAACAGGTAAATATCACCTCGTCAATAAATCAACTATAGTTATTTATTACATTTAACAATACTTAATTGTACTCTGTCGTTAATTTAATATTAAATGATCAGCACAGTAATAAAACCAATGCTGTCGCCAAGTATGTCCGCTCAGTGTACAATTAGTTAAGTTATTCAAGACAATAACAGATTAGACAGGAATCATTATCAAAGCTAAAAACCCTCGACTCGTCTCACAAGAAGGCCGAAGCCAATCTGGCTTGCGTGCTCACAATGAACGGCGAATTATGTCTTTAATTCGTCAACAAGGGAGTGCGCCAAAAGCCGAGATAGCACAAAAAACGGGTCTTTCTGCACAAGCCGTTACAGTTATTATCAATAGCTTGGAAGCCGAGTCGTTATTAATAAGAAAAGAGCCACAGCGTGGCCGTGTTGGCCAACCCACGATTCCGTTTGCCTTAAATCCTGATGGTGCTTTTGGCATCGGCTTAAAAGTTGGTCGCCGAAGTTATGATTTAACCTTAATTGACTTGGTCGGAAATATTCGCGCAACCTTAAATGAATACTGTGCCTACCCTACTGTAAATAGTCTGCTCACTTTTCTAGAAAAAGGTATCAGCGTACTTAAAATGAGCTTAAGTGACGAGTTAGCCGAGCGTATTCTAGGTATTGGTGTTGCAACTCCTTTTGAAATTTGGAATTGGACTGAAGAAGCTGGCGCACCAAAGAAAGTAATGAATGAGTGGAAGTCTTTCGATTTTAAACAAAGAATCAATCAGATCATCTCTCTTCCTGTCTATGTATGTAATGATGATACCGCAGCATGCTCAGCAGAGCTGAGCTTTGGCAACCCAGCTCGCTTTACCGATTTTTTATACATTTTTATTGGCACTTTTATTGGTGGTGGAGTCGTTATAAATGAAACCTTATTTACCGGTAAAAAAGGCAATGCGGGAGCTATTGGCTCATTACCAAGGCCTGTACTCAATAGTGAAGGCCAACTAACATCGCAACAGCTGATCATGCAGTCTTCGCTGTATATCCTTGAAAAAATGCTTAAAGATGATGGCTACAATACCGACATAGTGTGGAGTTCAAAAGAATATTGGGGAGATTTAGGCCCTGTTTTAGATAAATGGATAGATCAAGTTGCAGATGGCCTTGCCTATGCAGCACTGTGCTCACTGGCTATTTTTGATTTTGAAGCCATTGTGATTGATGGTGCAATCCCTATCAATGTAAGAGAGAAAATAGTATTAGCAACAAAGTCAAAATTAAGCCAAGCCGATCATCGTGGCATTTATCGCTGTGCCGTACAAAGCGGCTCTATTGGTGCTAAAGCTCAATCAATAGGTTGCGCTAACCTACCGTTAATTATAAACTTTTCTCAAGATAACGTCAGCCTTTCCCACAACTAGCTTCCAATAAATTTATCAAGCAGCCGGCGCTATTCGCCGGCGCTTTAATATCCTGGATTACCCGCAAATAAATTCAATTAAATAACTCCATAAACTTGTACAAAAAAATAAGTAATAATAGTTGATTTATTACTTTTAGTTCTCTACATTCTATTTACAAATTTGCCCAAACTGGTGAGGCGGGTTGATAAAACAGCAAGTTTTTAATCACACGCAACAAAAGCAAAAAATGGTTTAGGATTTGGGCACATAATCGTAACGGGTACATCTGGTCAAAAAAGAGTGAATCTATCAATGCCATTAACCCAGCTAAGTTAGCTGGCTTGATTCGAGAAGATACATAAAGCGACGTATTTTTTGACACCAAAATCAATAACTGTCTTGGTGGTCAAGGCTTAGATTTAACCAAAGGTATCGTTTAAACGCGGCGATACCCTGACAATTTTTATAGGAATAACGTAATGGAAGTAGTTGCAATTGGTGAAGCCTTAATTGATTTACTCTCAAATGATTGTATAGATAAAACAGTATTAAACAGCGAGCCAGGATTCACTCAATTTGCAGGAGGTGCGCCCGCAAATGTAGCTGTCGCCGTAGCAAAGTTAGGCGGTTTGAGCTCACTGCTTGGTAAGGTAGGCGATGATCCGTTTGGTCGTTTTTTAATAAAGGCACTCGATACACATAATGTTAAAACATCACATGTTAGCTTTTCTAAAAAGGGTAAAACTGCACTAGCCTTTGTCTCATTAGATGAAAGCGGTGAACGTACATTTGATTTTTACGATAAAGACGCCGCGCATTATGATTTGCAGATTTCCGATTTAACCCCCTCTTTATTTGCAGCCCCTAAAATAGTGAGCTTTTGCTCAGGCTCTTTAGCTAAGGCTCACATATTAAATACTACGTTAAATGCACTAAAACACTTTAAAGAAGCAGACTCGGTTACATGCTTTGATATTAATTTTCGACCTGCCTTTTGGGATGAACCACTTACAGCCCCATCCATTATTAATGATATAGCTAAAACGGTTGATGTTATTAAAGCAAGTAAAGATGAGCTGATAGCCCTGTATGGCATTGAGCATATTGAAACCACAATAAAAAGCTGGGTAGACAATGGCGTGTCATTGGTTTTAATGACTGATGGTGGCGAGCCAATTACATTTTCCTCATGCTCATTTAGTGGTACATATCCTTGTCCACCAGCGAATGTCGTAGATACCACAGCTGCCGGTGATGCTTTTGTAGGCGGTTTTTTATACCAAGTAGCTTCGCTAGTAAGTGATAAAAATGAATTTACTGATTGGGCCAATAATTTTGAAAAAGTATTAAAAGCAATCGACTTTGCAGCTAAGTGTGGCGCCTCAACTGTCGCAAAGTTTGGTGCATTCGACGCTTTACCAACGCAGCAAGACCTGTCTGCCTGAGCACTTACAATCAACCAGCCTATTTGTAACCTCTATTCTAACGACTAAAACTCATATTTTTAGTTTTAGTCGTCTAACAAAATCGCTTTTAAACTACTTTTACATTTAATACGTATAAAACTATTTATGCCTAATTATTTATAAACGATACGGTTTTGATATCACCAGTATGAAAGAAAAAATAAACATAGTCTGGTTTAAACGTGACTTACGCCTAAGCGATCATCAGCCTTTAAAAAATGCGTTTAGTAATGGCCTGCCCACACTATTAATTTATAACTTTGAACCTTTACTGCTTGCCGATGGGCATTACAACGAGCGGCATTGGCGCTTTGTCTATCAATCTATTGTTGATTTAAATACCCAACTAGCTCGCTATAATAGCCGCGCGTATATATTTAATGAAGACATGCAAACCCTACTTGAATCGCTTCACTCGCAGTTTGCAATCACAAACATGTTTAGCCATCAAGAAATAGGGCTAAACAACACTTTTGAACGTGATAAAACCATTAAAGCATGGTGCCAACACCATCATATTAACTGGTTAGAGTCGCCAACTGGGGCTGTGATACGTGGCAAAAAAAATCGCCACAATTGGAACGAACGCTGGCAACAAACCATGCAAGCACCTATTGCTATACCTAATTGGAAGCAAATAAAGCCACTCATCCTTACTGACTATAAAACCCCCAAGCTGCCTAGTGCCTATACGCAAGATAATGAACATTTTCAGCATGGGGGACCACGACTTGCCCGTGAAGTAATGCAAAGTTTTTTTGCTGAACGCGGTAAGGGTTATCAAAAAGGAATATCTAGCCCTAGTTTAAGCCGTACTCATTGCTCTAGGCTATCGCCCTATTTAGCGTGGGGAAATATCAGCCTGAGGCAAGTGTATCAAATGGCGATTGACGCATACCATAGCACTCATGCTGATAAAAAAGGTTGGAAGCGCCCGCTTGCTGCATTTGTATCTCGCCTGCACTGGCATTGCCATTTTATGCAAAAGTTTGAAAGCGAATGCAGCATGGAATTAAAAGCATTAAATCCGGGGTACCATGCATTTCCATATCGTGATGACGCACAAGTTACTAGCGATATTGAACGCTGGGCACAGGGGCAAACCGGTATTCCTATTATTGATGCCTGTATGCGCTGTTTAAAAGCCACCGGTTATATTAATTTTAGAATGCGCGCTATGTTAGTTAGTTTTGTTACGCATCATTTAAACATCAGCTGGCAACATGCAAGCCTGCCGTTGGCTAACTATTTTTTAGACTTTGAACCGGGGATCCACTACCCGCAAATACAAATGCAAGCATCGGTTACGGGCATTAATACTATTAGACATTACAACCCGATTAAACAATCTGAGGATCAAGACCCGAGCGGTGAATTTATAAAAAAATGGTGCCCAGAGCTTGAAAAGCTGCCTGTAGAATACTTGCATGAACCTTGGGAGCAAACACCCATGGAAGCATTATTTAACGACTTTAAACTAGGTGACGATTACCCTGCACCGATGATTGATTTAACCAAAGCGTCTAAAGAAGCGAGAGAACGGCTTTGGCAATATCGCGAACGTATTGAGGTTAAGCGCGCTATTCCTGCGATTTTAAAAAAGCATGTAAGCATCGCCCCTAGAACAAAAAGTACCAAGACAAACCATCACAATGGCTCATAAAAAACTAACTTTACCGCAAAAAACCTGCCCCACTTGCAAACGTGATTTTGCTTGGCGTAAAAAATGGCAGCGCGACTGGGATAACGTTATTTACTGCTCGCAGCGTTGCAAACGCAATAAAAACGAAGAGTCAACGCGCTAGCTAAAATTTGCAGTTAAACAGAACAAAGCTTTGTTATTGATTCTAAAAATACGGTAACATCATTGTTATTATTAATAATAAATAGCAATAATTATCCTAACGGTGGTTTTTCAGGGTAAGTAAAATAAATTAAGGGATACTATGAATTGTACTAATTGTGGTAAAGGTTTACTTAAACCGAGTTTTATTGAAGGTCAATTTCGTTCGCACACATGCACGCACTGTAATGGCCACTGGATACTAATCGAAGACTTTGCAGCTTGGAAAGAGCGTAACCCAAACTTTGCATTTGCTGACAATATCTCATTCGAAGCCGACGCTAAAGACACTAAAAAAGCGTTAATTTGCCCAGTATCGGGGGTCATTATGCGTAAGTTTCGTATTTCATCATCAACTGACCACCGTATTGATTACAGCGCACCAGTAGGTGGGATCTGGTTAGATGCAGGTGAATGGGAATTACTAAAAGAAGAAGGCTTAGCTGGTACATTGAATGCAGTAGTAACACAGCAATGGCAAAACCAAATTAGAGAGCAAAGTACCAAGCAAAACTTTAGTGACATATATGCTGATAAATTCGGCGCAGACACTTATACAAAAGTGAAAGAACTCAGAACATGGCTTAATGCACAACCGCAAAAAGCAGATTTGAGAGCCTACCTAATGGCTGAAGACCCATATTCTGCGGAAAAGTAAGCTGCTAAAAAAGTGGGACTCGCTGTATCGAGTCCTTTTATCACAAAAAATACCACAGTCATTGTACTTGTTTAATTTTCTTATTGCTGTGTTAACCGCATGCGCCACTGTTTTACTGTTATACTCAAATGCTAATACGCAGAAGCCAATCGCGGCTATGTCATATTTACTTTCAACTTGTCATTCTATGCAAGTTAACCACCTGATTTAAAACCGCTTTATATTAAAAATACTAATTTAGTAAATAACAAAACCCTTTACTGAGACCATTGTTTACAGTCAAGTGTTTCGCTTGCCTGTAAAACAGCCCACAGTTTGTTGGCGAAGTAGCATCATTCGTTTATGAACTCAGCATACTTTAAACAAGGCGATAGCATGAGTGAATTAACTATTGGCGTAATTGGTACGTCACGCAAGACAGATGAACGACGTTACCCTATCCACCCAGACCACCTTAAGCGCATTCCAGAACAACTTAGAAAACAACTGATCTTTGAACAAGGCTACGGCGAAGCTTTTAATGTGAGCGATGCGCAAATAGCCGCATTAACCGGTGGTGTTGCAAGTCGCAGTGATATTTTAACCAAAATAGGCACCGTGATCATCGCCAAACCGGTGCTTGCTGATTTACAGGAGCTACGTGAAGGTGGAACCCTTTGGGGCTACGTACATTGCGTACAACAACGCGAAATAACCCAAGCTGCACTTGATAGAAAGCTCACTCTCATTGCGTTTGAAGATATGTTTGTATGGTCGCCGCAAGGCAATGTTGGTCGTCATACTTTTTATAAAAATAACGAAATGGCCGGCTACTGTGCGGTGTTACACGCACTGCAGCTCAAAGGTATTGATGGACATTATGGTGATCAGCGTAAAACCATCATCTTTAGTTTTGGTGCTGTTAGTCGCGGTGCAATTTATGCACTCAAAGCCCATGGTTTTAGAGATATTACGATTTGCATCCAGCGCCCCGATCACGAAGTACGCGAAGAGATCCTCGACTGCCATTACGTTAAAGTTCGCCAAGGCCAACACGATGAAGCACGGATGATGGTGGTTGAACACGATGGTACGCAACGGCCACTAACGGAGCTCATTAGCGAAGCCGATATTATCGTCAATGGCACTTTTCAAGAAACTGCAAACCCAGTTAATTTTGTTATTGAATCTGAAGCGGACTGCCTAAAAGCAAATAGTTTAATTATAGATGTAAGCTGTGACGAAGGTATGGGGTTCTTTTTTGCTAAACCTACCACATTTGCAAATCCGATGTTTCGCTATAAAACCGTTGATTATTACGCGGTTGATCATACACCTAGTTATTTATGGGAAAGCGCAACACGTTCAATCTCAGCCGCCATGATTGTATACTTACCTACAGTATTAGCAGGCAAGGCACAATGGCAAAAAGATGAAACCATCCGTCGCGCGATTAATATTGAAGACGGTATAATCAAAAATACTGCGATTCTAGCGTTTCAAAAGCGCCAATTAAACCCGCCTTATAATGCACTTTAGTTAATAAACATAATTAGTTTTTCAAACATCAATAAACACGCCGAGCAGTTAATCCTGCTCGACGAGTTCAACTGTAAGAGTCATTGTTCTGATGTTGTTTGCTCACCAGCGACTTTTTCTCTCAGTTGCATCACCACTTGATCTGATATAGCTAAATCTCCTTGCTTGGCACTAAAGCTATGAACAACCCCGGCAGTGGTAGCAACCACTTCCAACACCACTTTATCAAAATCAACATCAAATAAAGTTTGGTCTCGTACTACGGCATCCCCCTCATTAACGTAAATTGCCGAAATCGTAGCCTTACCCATCATTCCTTGTAGTTCAGGTACTTTGATATCCATCTTGCTTCCTTAGTAGTTAATTTAAATGCTATTTCGCGCCCCATGCAGCAATCAATTTTTCAAACTGAGCCTGCACATTGTTATTATTGATACCTTGAGTTTGTTGGTTAATTGCATTAACAAGCTCAGTAAATGACGTTTGGTTATTGTTACTGGTAACCGCTGCAGTTAGCGCATTCACAGCCTCTTTATTATCAAGGGCTGCAAGTTGCTCAATTAACGCCTGCAAGTGTGGCTGACAGTTATTACCAGCTATAGCACGGCTTAATTGCTCTAAACTTGCCATATAAGGCGTTTGCACAAAACCATTATCAAGCGATTGCGCTATGCTACTAATTGCTTGTTTATTATCTAAACCTTGAATATTCACACCAACACTTTGTAATAACTGGCTGTAATCGTGGCTTAGGTTGTTTTTACTGAGTTTACCGGCAATCTCTTCCAGTGATTGATGCAAATAGCCCATTTGCTCCACCGCCATCATCACCGGGCTGCCTGCGCCATCAAGTTTATTTAAACGTACAAAGTCACCTTTAATTTGACTAAAGCGCTGCTGCTGCTCTGCGCTTAAGGTGCCACGCAGTTCACCGAGTTTAAGTAAGTTCTCTTCAGAGCCTTTACTGAGTGTTTGCGCTTCACCACGATAATGGTCACAAATCAAGTTTTCTAGCTCTTCGTCATTCATGGCAGCAACGACTTTTTCTGCCATTTTATTCATATTACGGTAGCTGCCTTGCAATTTAAATGGCGGCTCTGTGCGATAATTATTATCTTGCGCGGCTGAGGCAATATACTGGGCGTTCACTTTTAGTACGGTATTACGAATAGTGATTAATCGGCTGAGTACCGCTTTAATTTCGTTAACTTCCGCTTGTGAATAGCCGTGTTCAAGCTCATTTAATGAAATATCTTCGCCTTGACACATCCGCACTAACTTATATAAATCTTCCATGTTACGGTTAGCCAATGGCGCTAATACTGCATTAGATGTTAGCGCATTTTCTATAAAGCTCATGGCAAACTCTTGCTCACACCCGGCTAAGGTATCACCAAGATTATAAATATCGGCGCGGTTTGCCAACATATCAGGAATTTTAAAGCTCTCACCAGATTCCGTATACGGGTTACCTGCCATCACTACGGCAAACTTTTTACCGCGTAAATCATAGGTTTTACTTTTACCGTTCCACACCCCGTCAATACGTCTTGAGCCATCACACAAAGAAATAAACTTTTGTAAAAACTCAGGGTTAGTATGCTGAATATCATCTAAATACAGCATCACGTTATTGCCCATTTCAAAGCTCTGATTGATTTTTGCAATCTCTTTTTCAGCAGTAGCATTAATGGCTTGAGCAGGATCGAGTGACACCTGATCGTGCCCTATCGACGGGCAATTTACTTTTACAAAAGTCAGCCCTAAACGGTTAGCAACGTATTCAACTAAGGTTGTTTTACCGTAACCTGGCGGCGAGATCAGTAATAGCATGCCCATTAAATCAGTGCGTTTGTTTTTACCTGCTGAGCCAATTTGTTTTGCTAAGTTATCACCAATAATTGGGAAGTACACTTTATTGATCAGCTGATTACGTACAAACGAGCTAAGTGGCCTGGCTTTAAATTCCTCAAGTTGCAGGCGCTCTTTTTGCGCCGCTAAAATATCACTGCGCAGTGCATGATACTGCTCAAAAGCCGGTACTTGCTCAGTGATGTATTTACGAGTTCTGGCATAAAACTCTGCATAATCAACATGTAAAGTTTGCTCTTGCACTCGTTTATGCTGCCCCATTAAACGCTCAACTTGGGTGTTTGGGGTGACGTCCAACACAGTGTATTTTAATGTTGTGGTGGCACTGAGATGCAAGTAGTTAGCCGCTTCCGCCTGCACCATCGCCGACACTTTAGGATTTTGCATGCAGTACGCATTAAGCCAACTTAAAAATAATAATGCCCGCTCATCAGTTTGCTTTACGTTTTCACAGGCCTGAGCAAGCTCGTTGCTATAACCTTTGGCTTTAGCGTCACTGCTAAACTGTTCAGCTAAATTTTTAGCTTGTTGAGAAACGATAAATAGCTGTTGCTCTGCCGTTTTTTGTTGCGCTAATTGTTGCACTAAATAAGCAGCGGCCAAGTCAGTGGATAAATCAGCAAAACGTGCAGATAATTTGCTAACTTGAGTTAAAAAGGCATTGATCTGTTCACTTAACTGCGCGGTTAACGTGCCGATAAAATTGGTCGCAGCAAAGTGTTTATCCATCAAAATAGCATTGCTCGCTTGATGGAAATATTCGTTCAGTTGTGCAGATGACAATTGCGCACTAAATAACTGCGCAATAATACGACAACTAGCCGGATAAATAAGTAAATCCAGACTATTTTTTTGCGTCAATAAGGTGTCAATAATTGCCCATGCATCGTGGTCATGAATGCCTTTTTCATAGCCTTCTTGATAGCGCGGTTCAGCAAATTTTTGCACCAGCTGCAATAATTGTTTATCTCGTTGTGCCTGCTCTAATTGTGCAAAAGTCAGCGAATGCTCACTGTTTTCACAAGCGAGTAATATTTGTGCAGCTAAATACTCACCACGATAAACCACCTCACTTTCAGAAACTAATGTTTGTTGCCACAAATGACGGCTTTGCTGTAACGTTTGTAAGCTTTTCTCATCTGTTATTGGCTCAAAATAATCAGTACCCGTTAAGTGCAGCATCAGCTGCTCGTCACGCGGCAATAAGGTTAAATCGAGTAATTGCTTATTAACACTAAAAGCGTGCTTACCAATACTGACTGTATTGCCGCCGTCAGTGAAAATATCTTGTTTATCACGTAACGAACGTATGCCCTGATCTTTACTGGCTTTTAGCTTTGATTGGATATCATCGGCACGAATTTCATCGCCTAACTCTTTAAGCTCACTAGTCAATGCACGAAGCTTGCTGATCATAGGATCGGCGGCAAAATAAGTATTTAATGCATCAAGCTCAGTAAAGCTTTGCGCACGGCGGTTAACGCCTTGCAATATACGCTCGGCGGCATTGGCTAAATTCAATGCGCGGCGCTGACGGGTATCAATTAAGCTTTGTTTATGCGCTTCAAAGCTTTCGTATACGTCATCACGTTTGGCAATGATCTCTGTCAGATATTCGTCAAAATCACTAAATTGCGATTCCAGCTCCTCAAGCTGAATAAGCAAACGTGAAAGTTGCTCGTCACACGCCTCTGGGGTTTTAGCATTATTTAGTGCGTTGGTAATACTTTGCGAAAAAAGCTTAAAGCGTGCGGCAAATTCAGCTTTAGCTTCAACACTGCCAAGGCTCTTTTGACGGATTTCAATGCTCGCTTTAGCACGATTAACCAACGCATAAACAGCACTGATATCTTCGAGGATTTGCGTGCGCACACGGCTGTCGTCGATGTCTAAATCAAGCATAGTGTGGTTAAGTAAATCCAGCTCTACACTTTGCGCATCTAACTGTGCGATATAGGTCTTCAGCTCGCTAACGCTTTCGCTTTTACTGCTTAGCTCTTCAAGCTCTTTAAGTTTTTCGTGGTACGGCGCCAGCGCGCTGTCTTGTTGTAAAAACGCGGCAGTTGCTTGGCTTACTTCAACCAGCCGTGTATCAATTTCACTTTGTAAGTTATTCAGTGCAGCAATATCTATATATTTAATATCTTCAAGGCTTATTACTTGCCCTTTGAGCATTTTTAATGCATCAATACCTTGCACAAATTGCGGTGCTACTTTAAAGCTATCAGGACGTACTTCTCGGGTTACATCAGTGTATTGCTTATTAATATCCACCAAGGCTTGCTTGGCTTTGTTTTGAATCTCGGTGACTTTTTCAAACTCATCAAGCACTTGCTCAGCGGTTTCATTGATGCTGTGTAGGTTTTGTGCGATTTTCGCAAATTCGCTTTCGTTAAGCCAATGGTAACGGTCAAAGATATTCCGGCTAAGGGCAATTAAATCTTCGTAATGAAATAAAGTCGGGCTTTGCTCGCTAATGGCTTTACAGACACTGTATAAATCAGAAATACCGCGAACTAAATCGGGGTTACCTATTTTACCAAAAAAGCTAGTAAGTGGCGGCGCATTGGCTGCAAATTCAGCCGATACAAACGGGCTTTGCCAAATTTGAATCGGATGTACTCGCTCCGCTTGGTCTTTATCGGCTTTAAAAGTCAGCGTTATACCATCGTTGTAAATAGCATAACCGTGACAATAAATTGGATTTTGCAGGTTTTTATCAATAATATTATAGGCAAATAGCGCGTAACGGCCTTCACTTGGCTCGTAAAACACGTATAAAACATCTTCGCCGTTTGGTGACTTTATATGTCGGTGAAATTCTAAATCTTCTATTTGCTCTTCAAACGAGCGTGCTTGCCCTGATTGTAAGTAGTAACCGCCAGGGAAAATAATGCCGTGATCTTCAGGTAAAGTAACACATGCACTGCCGATTGCATCTTGGCGCATGACCTGCTGAGTGCGGGTGTTATAAATAAAGTAACGCCATGTTTTTTCACGGTATGGGAGAATTTTTAGCAGCACTAAGTCGCCTACCAGCGCGTACTCAACTTCGCTGTCAGCAAGGGATTGGTTTTTATCATCAACAGCTTCTTGATAAATCCCTTCACCGGTGTCAGTGCTGTTTTCTATTTTAATGGTCAGTGAACCGCCAATGGTTTCAACAAACACTTGGTCCGCGATGTTGATATGAGCGTGGCGCCCTTCTATGTGGTTACTTCGGTCAGTTTTGAGCCATTCAAAATCATAGTCATGTGCGTGTTGAATATCACGCTCACCTCGGTTATCGATATAATTAATGGTGTTGTCTGGGTGAATTTCCCAGCGAAAAACCCGCACATCCGATAACTTGTCACCGATTTGGAATAGAGCAAATAGCTTGCCATTTTGTTGATATAAATGCTGTAGGCTGGTTTGTTTGTAGTAGGTATACAGTTCTTCAAAATCACGAATAAAACGACTATCGGTTAAAAAACGCGTTGTCTCTGGGTAAGGCTCAATTTCGTAATGGTCGTCTTGCTCCACCAACTTTTGTACACTAAATACATCACTGATTGCGGTTTCTTTTTTTAATCCCAAAAATACGTTGTAAGCAAAGATAACTTTATCGCCAATAATCACGATATCGCGCGGGGTACAATTTTGCTCCGTACGAACGCGAACACGCCCTTTTACTTGTAGATCAGTGCTACCAAACTCGTTAATACGCTGTGTATTTACATCATCTATTTGCGTTTTTAAACTAGCACCAAAATTATTTAAGCGGCGTTTAATTAAATCGTACGAGCCTTGTTCTAGCGCTTGTTGAGTTGCGTCCGTCATGAAACCTATCCTGAAATTTAATAGAAGTTAGCCGCAATAGTTAAACTATTGCGGCTACAACGAGAGAACTTAGAAATTAAGCTAGTCTTTTGGATCTAGTTTAATTTTCTCATCTAACCCACCACCTAAGTTACCGCCTAACATGCTTAGTAATTGGCTTTTTTCAGCCGCAGAGGTATTACTTAACTGCTTTAATAACTTACTCATGTTGAAGTTTTTAAGTGTTTCGGCTGAGCCATTCGCCCCAGCTAACACCCCTTTTAGGTCTTCAATTAAATTACGATCACCATTTAAGTGATCTTTAAATACGGTTTGTACGGTTTTACTTTCATCAACTAAGCCATCAATTGATTTACCTAAACTAATTGCACTCATAAATTGATTAAAGAACTGACCATCGCCGCCCATAATATTAATATCAGCATTACCTAAGGCTTTCGCCATAATATGTGCTTGGTGCTCAGCAATGTCTTTGCTGGCCGAAATTTTTGCCAATACGAGCTCTTTTTGCTGGTTAAGCTGCAGCGTAAAGCTTTCGTAATCGCGAGCATCTTGATCCATTGCGTTCAAGGCTTGTAGCTTCTCTTCAAGGCCTTTTGCTTCGGCGCGCATCTTACGCTCTAGGTTAATCGCTTCCACTTCACCTTGTTTCTCATTCGCATCAGCCATGGCTGTTTGTACTTGCGCCTGAGATAAACCAATTTCACGATTACCTTGTGCTTCAGCTTCAAGTTTTTGACGCATTACTTTAGCATCAGTTTCACCTTGAATTGCATTTGCTTCGGCCTTCGCTTTAATAACATCCGCTTCAGCAAGCCCTTTAGCAGCTGTTTCAACTTGTTGCGCATGCGCCAAAATCTTTTTCGACTCAGCTTGTTGATTAGCAATTCTAAGCTCTGCATTGGCCATTGTTTCAAGCTCACGAGCTTTATATTCTGCGGCTTGCTCTTGCGCTTTTGCAGCTTCGATATCTTTTACTAATGACTGTTCGGCTTCGGCTTTGGCACGAATGATCATCGCACTCTTCTCGCGCTCTGCACCTGCGAGTACTTTCACATCTTTAATGCGCTCTTCTTCTTCAGCCACTGATTTTTCAACAATCACGCGATCACGCACTACATCGGCAATTTCTTTACGTTCTACTTCCAGTGCTTTTTCTTTATTGATGCGCAGGATTTCGGTTTCTCTTTCACGTTCGATCACTTCAATTTCACGTGAACGAGCAACTTTCTCTTCTTCAATACCCAAAACGCGTAATCGGTTTTGTTCGGCAATATCAAGCTCACGTTGCTTATTTTGCTCGCTAATGCCAATCGCTTCTTCTGTTTGAATGCGGGCTTGCTCTGATTTTAAGCGCTCTTCTTGGCGTACTTTTTCAGCTTCGGCATATTCGCGGGCTTTCACGGTTTCAATTTCGCGCACTTGACGTGACATGGCATCTTGCTTTTGACGCTCAATTTCCAGTGACTTTTCGGTGGCTTCTTGATTTTGGATCTCAATTTTAGCGCGTTCATCACACTTCAATTGATTGGTAGATACATTTTGTACTGCTGTCATTTCAGTGATGCGGCGAATACCTTCGGCATCGAGAATATTTTGCGGATCGAGCTTATCAATTGACGTTTGTTCAAGGTAATCAATAGCAACATCTTCAAGTGAATAACCCGATAAATCTTGGCCAATCACTTCTTTAATATTATCGCGAAATTCATTTCGGTGAGTAAATAACTCAACAAAATCCATTCGCTTACCAACAGTTTTAAGTGCTTCTGAGAATTTCGCTTCAAACAATTCTTGCAATGTGGCGTGCTCTGATGCACGGGCGCAACCGACTTGCTTAGCAACGCGTAAAATATCTTCTTTGTTTTCGTTAACACGAATATAAAAAGTAATGGCGATATCGGCGCGAATATTATCTTTACAGATCAAACCGCCTTTATCTTTACGCTCAAGCACCATGCGCTTGGTTGAAATGTCCATCACTTCCATTTTATGGATCACAGGATAAACAATTCCGCCCGTAGTGGTGACATCGGGCTCGTTCTTCATTTTATTAATGATCAGTGCTTGGCCTTGCTCTACCTTGCGATAAAACTTGCCGATAATTAGCAAAATAGCAAAAATAACAGCGATTGCTATACCTACAAATGTCAATATAGGTATGAGATTATCTAAAAATTCCATGTTATGTCCTAACGTGATTATCGATTTATTATGTGTTACTTACCCCTAAATAAACTAGGGTATTACCAAGGTTTGGCGGTAATAATGTAACAGTGTTGCTCTTTGAGGTGTTCAAGCAACACCGCTGTGTCACCTGATGTAAATTGCTCGTCATTTTCAGCTCTAACTTCAAGTAACTGCTCAGTACCTTGAAATTTAACCCGTGCTTGGCCAAATGTATTTGTTACTTTGCCAGTAACAACAACACATTCTAAACCCAGTAAATCTGAACTTTGCGAGGTTTGTGCGCTGCTAAAAAAGCGCTGTAATGGCCGAGAAATAATGGCCGCAATTGGCATAGCAATCAGCAAACAAACGCCCAGCATTAGCACGCCAAAAATATAAAACCACATACCATCGCCTAACAGGTAGGCAAAAAACTTATGGGCATAGATGCTGATCAACCAGCTACTCATCACTACGAGACTAATAGATACAGTAATTGGTATGCCACCAAACCCCATGCTAAACCATGAACTCAAGCCTGAGCTTTGCGACGCATCGGCTTCAATTTCTAGATCTGATTCAAACATGTCAATATCAGCAAAGCCAATAAGGGTTATTAGCCAAAACAACATCACAACTAACAACAGGGCTGAAAAAATAACGGTGGGGAAAGTAAGCGCTAAGTTTAAAAATTCCATCATTACAACTATCCATTTATTTTAAACGCAGTAGGCGATAAAACTTTTTATCATTTAGTCGCGTAAATGTTAAGTGTTTTATGGAAAATCAACGTTGTTAATATAAAAAATTGTAAATGAACGACTACTTTGAAACGTTAACTTAGCTTAATTAACGACTTAGAAGTAAAAAAACGCCGCAATTTAGCGGCGTTTTACTTTGTGTGTATGACGACCTAAGTTACATATTACCCAGCTTTATCATCATTGCTGTATACATTTTAAGATTGAGCTTAAGTTGTTCAACTGTAATAAACTCATGCTCTGAGTGACCGGTGTAGCGCTTGCCTGGCATTGATGGCCCAAACGATACTGCATTATCAAATAACTTTGCATTGGTACCGCCACCAATAGATACAAATCCAGCCTCTTGATCACCGGTAAAGTGTTTAAAAATATCTAATAATGCTTGTGCATGAGGTGCGCTGTCGAGCAACATTGGCGTGCCAATCACCACATCAACACCAGATAACTTTACGTTATTTCTCACTTGCCAATTACTCAGTGCGGTATCAATTTGCGTACGTAATACCGCTTCATCTTTACCCATTGGACGACGTAAATTCACAGCGAGTGTGAGTTCATTACCATCACGTTCAATAAGCGTTGGTGCTACTGTCATAGGTCCCATAAAGTCATGTTTATAAGCAATATCACCAAACTGTTTGCCATGTATATCAAGACCAATTAGCTGATTAATAAACGCAATTGCTTGACCATCACTGTTATTCTCAAGCTCAATACCTTTAAAAGCTTCCGCTAAGTAAGCAATGGCGTTAACCCCAGATTCTGGCTCTGATGAATGAGCAGACAACCCTTTTACGCTGATAACAACACCATCAGCTTGCTCGCTAAAGTTAAATTCCACAGCGTTAAGCGCACTCGCTGCATGTTTAAGTTTGCTGACTAACGCAGTATCGGCGTTATGTAACACCACACTCGCATCTTCTGGTATTTGGCTTTTAAAAGCGCCGCCAGTAAGTTCACTTACATACACTCCTGTTTGTGCTGAGGTAGCATTAAACGTTGGTGCAATTAAGCTCCAACCTTTTTCCGCGACAACCACCGGGTATGACGCATCAATAGTAACCGCATATTTAGGCTGCTGATAGCTTTTCATAAACTCTTCAAGCGGACCCCAATCAGATTCTTCAGCTAAGTAAATCATCAACTCAATACGATTATTAAGTGTGATCTGTTGATCTTTTATAGCTTTCATTGCATATAAAGCGGTCGCGATAGCACCTTTATCATCTTCTGTTCCACGCGCAATTAATTTACCTGGCTCTGAGGTACTATCTATTTCAAACGGGCTTTTTTTCCACTTACTTGCGTTGGCAGGTTGCACATCGCCATGGGTTACTATGGTTACCTTTTCAGTTTGTTGCCCCATACCAATAAGTACGGTGTAACCTAAATCTTGGTAATCAAAACCAAGTTCAGCAGCTTTCATTTTTAACAAAGCTTTAAAGCCAATAAAGTCGGGATTATCAGGAGTATTGATGCCGTCTTTATTAACCGTCGGGAATGATACTAAATTAGCTAAGGTATGAATTTGCGCACTTTGGTAGGTATTTACAGCATAATCAGCAACGCTGTCATTAATCTTATTTAATTTTGCATGTGCGTTAAAGGCCAATAAAGCGATACTAGCTAAAGCTAATTTTTTCAAAACAAGTCCCATTCAATTAACAACTAAGAATCACAATTATAACGCTCTGGCTTAATAACGAACAATGCTTTGCGATAGACCGACAACTTATTATTAATAAAACATAGAGCAAAGCAGCTAGGTAAATAATAGGCTGTAAGAAACTTAAGGTTTCATCTGATCAACCATTTCAACAAAACGTTTAACCCCTTGCGTAATTTCACTTAACCCTTGAGATACTTCTAAAATACTTTCTTGCCCTTCGTTTGCAATACCAGCGACAGATCCTAATAGTTCATCCATTTGACTTATCAACGCTTGAGTTTGCTCAACGACACGGCCTATCTCTGCGGTCGATTCTGCGGTATTACTTGCAAGTGTGCGCACCTCATCAGCAACGACAGCAAAGCCACGTCCAGCTTCACCAGCTCGAGCAGCTTCAATTGCAGCATTAAGTGCAAGTAAGTTTGTTTGATCTGCAATAGATCGAATAGTAACCACAATATCAACTATACTTTTAGACTGTATTTTAAGCTCTTTCCCTGTTGCCGTTGCATTATTAACTCGTTCAGCAATGTTTTTTGATGTTTCAACAGCTAAGCCTAAAATATTTACTGCATTGGAAGTTACTTGACTGGTTTCCTCTGAAATAGTCGCAGCTTGATCAATCGTGTTAAATGCTAAGTTAACGCGCTCTGTTATGTCTGATGCAAACTTAATAACTTTATATACCTTACCGTTTTCATCAAAGATTGGATTGTAAGTTGCCTCAAGCCACAAAATGCGACCATCTTTGCTAAATCTCTTAAAACGACCTGAATTAAATCGTCCCTTACTAAGGCTCTGCCAAAACTCTGGATTTTTAAGATAAAACTCTTTATCACAAAATATTTTATGATGTTTTCCTTTTACTTCTTCAAGTGAATAATGAACGGTTGATAAAAAGTTTTCATTAGCATCTAAAATATTTCCTTGTGTATCAAACTCAATGACTGCTAACGATAGATCTAGCGCATTAAGAATTGCATCTTTGTTTTTCAACACATTATTTATAGTCGTGATGTCATTGGCAATTTTAATAACTTTACTTACGCTGCCATCATCTTCTACAACTGGAAAATAATTTGCTTCTAAATAAATAGGAACCTTAGTTTTTGTAAAACGTAAAAAAGTACCACCAAATGATTTACCCGCACTTAAATCTTGCCAGAAATGGCGATAGTCCTCAGAATTTACATAGTCTGAATCACAAAATATTTTATGATGTTGGCCAACAATCTCACTAAGCTTAAACCCCATTACATCTAAAAAATGTTTATTAGCATCAACAATGATGCCATCCACTGTAAAACTAATAAAAGCTATATTAGATTTAATTGCATTTAGCTCTTTTTGAGCCTGAGAGGTCATTGGGTCAGTTTGTTTATGTTTATCTAAAACAGCATTCTTTGACTTAAAAAACATCATTTTATCCTTTGACTGTATCATTCTTATTAGCTATTTAAATCATAGAATTAACAACACTACTCTTTAACAGCCACACTTTAATTGTGACTACTATTCACTACCATTTAGTAACAAAAATCAATAATATCTAATAGTTGAGAATTTTAAAAAGAGCAAGATTAGTCATCAAATTAGTAAGGGGTATTACAGAAAACGCAGGAGATATAAACGATAATAGTATAGGGATAGTTGAGTTTCTAAAATAAATGAGCTATCAGTAAATCTTGTTACTTTTGAGCAACTAAATTTTTAATGTGTTAGAGCATTTAAAATGCCCACATAACAAACATTTTATAAATTTATTAGTCATATTTGCATACAACGAAGTATAATGCGCATCTTAAAATTATGGGGTCGATCATGAATCGCAGAAAGAAAATCGTTACAAAGTTTAATAACAAAGATAAGCGCGCAAATGCAAAATTACATAAAAGTAATAAGCCTGCTTATGTGTCTAAAGCTGAACGTGAAAGATTGGCACTACTCGCTCAAGAACAGCAAATAGACACTTTAAACGATGAAGCGAATTGATAAACCAATAAAAACATAAACTTGAGATTTAAATAAAATAAAAGTTAATAAATAGTTGCAAATTACACACCTAACTGTAATGTTGAATATTCAGCAACAATGCTGAAACACACCAATAATCACTTAGGAGGCATAAATGAACAAATTATTTATTATCGCTCCTAGTGCTCCTCAAGAATGTTCTGTCAACTATCATTTAAGTGAATGGTTCGACGAATAAAAAAACCTGAATAATTTAAAAGCAATAATGCCTCGCAGTAGGAAGGCTTCTATGTAATTAAAATTCAGGTAACAATAATGAAAAGAAAACTCTCAATTCTTAATGGAACACTAGCCGCGTGCATGTTTTTTTCGTTTGCAAGTAATGCTTGTTTAACAAACGAAGTTGAATCAAACGACACTGAAAGCAATGCAAATTCCCCACTTTGTAGTAATACCACCGTTGCAGGCTCGTTGAGCCGCAATGATACTGATTGGTTTAGCTTTGAAGTAACTCAAGTCGGGCCTATTGAGGTCAGCCTTGAGCACAACACTAACGATGATTTTGACTGGGCATTATACCAAGAAATAGGATCTGCTGTTGCCGAAGGGGCGACCAGTAATGTTCCAGAAACAGGCAGTTATAACGCACAATCAACGGGTACTTATTATGTAAAAGTAACGCGTTACTCCGGTACAGGTTGGTACGATTTAACGGTCAATTTTGGTGAAGGTAGTAACACCGGTGGCGGAAGTGGCAGCGGTGATTGTGGCTATAGCTCTCGCCCTGCAAAGCCAAGTTCATTACAAGCATATTTACAAGGTGGCAGTGCTGATTCATGCAGCACATTAACAGCTGATCAAGGTGCTGTATTACTGATGGGTGGTGGCAGCGATGTTGATCAAGCATTTAGTAATCGCGTTGCTAACCATGTTGGCAGCGGTGCCGATGTTGTTGTGCTTAGAACCTCAGGTACTGACGCCTACAACGATTATTTACTGAACTTAATGAATGCCGACTCAGTAGAAACACTGATCATTGATACTCGCAACAAAGCGAATGATGACTATGTTGACTGGGCTATCCGCAGCGCCGAATTTGTATGGATTGCAGGCGGTGACCAATCAGATTATCTTAATCAATGGCAAGGTACAAAAGTACAAACCGCTGTGCAACACGTTTTTGATAAAGGCGGTGTCGTTGGCGGAACGTCTGCAGGCATGGCGTTAATGGCAAACAGCGTGTACGACCCAGATGGCGTTGCTGGCGCAGTATCAGATGAAGTAGTCACTGACTTTTGCCACGAAACACTTAACTTCAGCAGTCGATTTATTGATGTGCCTGTATTAAACAACAGCTTAACCGATACGCACTTCCAAGAACGTGACAGAATGGGGCGTGCCATCGTGTCTTTAGGCCATCACAGCAATCAGTATTTTTCTATTGCAGCCAGTGAGGCAACCTCACTGTTCATCGATGCCTCTGGTACAGGTGTTGTTGACGGCAGCAATGAAGTTTACATCTTTAAAGAAACCGCTAATACGCAAAGAGTGACATTGCAATGTGGGAGCCCAGTAAACTATCAAAATATTAATAGAGTAAAGCTACTACCTGGTGATAATTACAATGTGGTTAGCCACGCTCATAATGGTATGCAACTAGACGTGAGCATTAATGGTAATAACAATAACTTCTACTCCCCTATCAATCCTTATTAATTCCCCCAGTTAAGAGCCCTTTGGGCTCTTTTTTATTTAAAAAGCAACTTGAGCAATTTCAATCAGGCAGGCATTCTCTTACTTTGTCACACTGACGCCACTTCTGAATAAAAGTATAACGAGTAACTATGAAAAACACGCACCTACAGCGCATCCATCATGTCTGTGGTTACGTATACCCAAACCACCTCAAGATGCAAGTTTCAGTTGGAATTAAAAGCGATTTAGGCAAGGCATTGATTGCAAGTAATAGTGGTTCTATTATTAAAATTAATAACGCAGTATAAATCGCTTTTAAACCAACCCGTTGGGCGTTTCACAGGCACATACTCTCATCGTTGTTACTTCTTAAAAGGGACTGCCATTCTTGCAAAGTAACGCCTTGATATTAAGCACCTGTGAAACGCTGAATTCTGCATCTTGAGGTGGCTTGGGTATAAACCATATTGATGAGCCACTTACATTAGATAGTTTAAGTGCCGTTGCCTATTGTTCTAAATTTCATTTTCATCGTTTATTTATCTCAATAATGGGGGTAAGCGTTACTAAGTACACGCAATTTGCTCGCTTAAAGCGCGCCTCTTATCGGCTTGCTTTTGAGCATCACAAACGCATTATTGATATTGCATTAGAGGCAAGTTTTGAAAGTCCTGAAGCTTTTAGTCGTGCTTTCAAACGTGTTTTTGCTCAATCCCCAACTCAATTCAGAAGCACACCAAACTGGCCACATTGGCATGCGCAGTTTGACTTTAAAATACCTGAATTAAAGGTTAGTAATATGAAAGTAGAAATTGTTCACTTTGCACCGCAAGCTGTTGCGTTGCTTACCCACAACGGTTCGGCCACTAAGCTTATGGAAACAGCCGCACAGTTTATTAAATGGCGAAAAGAGTCAGGCTTATCACCGGTAAAAACCAGTGATACTTATGGCATCCCTTATAGCGATCCTGCGGTGACTGACGACAACGATTTTCGCTTTGACTTCGCCGGCAGCGTCAAGCAACCAATTAGCGATAATCAATATGGCGTAAGAAATGGTGAGATCCCGGCAGGTCGCTGCGCTTTAGTCAAGCACTTTGGCAGTCATGACACTATCAGCGACACTGTTTATTATCTATATCGTCAATGGTTACCAAACAGCACTGAAGAAGTTAGAGATTTTCCGTGCTTCTTTCATTACTTAAATCTCATTCATGAAGTAGATGAGTGTGATTTAATAACTGATATTTACTTGCCGCTAAAATAATAATTAACCGCAGAGGCAAAATCTCATTATTGCCTCTTCGTTCTGTATTCATACTATTACAATTTCACACCTTCAAGCCGTTTAAAGCCAAGGAACTAAAATAATGCGTATAACGGATCGCTACATAGCCAACCACAGCGCTTGCTACTAGCAATTCAACTACCGCTAAATGATGTATTTGGTTTATAAACTGTACATCAACATTCATAGTTAGCATCCAATCCGCGAGTTTAAATAACGCCGTAGCACCAATGACCATGGGAAAGGTAAATGCAGCAAACCCAGGGCAAAACCTGCGGCGTAGTAATTTAAAAAATGCCGTATAAATAATGAGTGTCATTAGTATGGCAATACCAAATAACCCCCCAATTATCACTGGCGACGGCTGGGTCACTACAGTGAAATACCCCGCCAACGATAAGCTTGCCGGCGCAGCTAATATAGCTAATGTGGGCTGTGCAGCATCAGGAATTTGCTCAGCAAATATTATCCGGTAAATCATTAACGGCAACATAACTGCGTACATTAACATGCCAAAATAAAGTGCTGCTTGTGCTAAAAACAACAGTGCTGGGTTACCCGAGAACGCGACATCGGCAACAATAATACCCACCGGTGGTACAAACCAACTTGGCACCATGTGCTCAATTTTAAACTCACGAACACGATGAATAATAAAGCTCAATAAAAATCCCAAGTGCAATAAAAATGCGCCTACCCAAAGCACATCCCCTGCTAATGGATTAACGTGCCCTAACGAATTAGATACCACCAACGTTGCCATAGCAAAAGTAGGCACAACGCTACCTACAACAGGGTGCGCTAAATCGGCCTTTAATAAGTGTGGGTACAGTAAAAATTTTAAGCCAAGTATTAATAATAATGCGCTCGCAATTGCCGCCCCAGTGTATTGCGCTGCGCCATTTACATTAAACATATTTTCCCAAGCCCAACCAAGGCTGGCTATGCCTAATGCTAATCCACCCATTGGGGTAGGTGCGGTTATTACTTTGGCTTTTATATAATTAAACATGTTTATACTCCACACTCACTGTTTATCTTATAAAGAAGTTTAACCTTGCATTTTGTTTAGTTAAATCTAATTATATAGAACACATGTTCATAAAAATTAAACACCAAGCTCATGAATATTTCTCTTAAACAACTTAAAGTGTTTGTAGGTATTACTCAGCATGCAACACTTACCGCAGCCTCTGAGCGGCTTTACTTGTCTAAAGCGGCGGTGAGCATGGCGCTTAGCGAGCTTGAAAAGCAGTTAGGTCACCCACTGTTTGACCGAGTAAATCATCGCTTAATTTTAAATCAAGAAGGGCAAAAATTACTGCCCTTGGCCGATGAATTACTGCACAGAGCAAATGATATTAATACGCTTTTTTCGTCCCACGCAAAAGCCAGCGGCACCTTAAAAATAGGTGCCAGCGATACCATTGGTAATCATGTGTTACCCTCTATACTTAGTGGATTTCGCCAACAACAGCTGCATTATTCACAGCAAGTTTTTATTTCAAATTCTGAGCTTATTTGTCAAAAACTGCGCGATTTTGAACTCGACATTGCACTAATAGAGGGCCAAGCCCAGCAAAGCGACTTAGTCTCAACCGTGTTTAGTAAAGACACTATGTGTATTATTGCGCCGCTGTCCCACCCTTTAGCTAAAAAACCACAGCTTAGTTTTAATGACTTAGCAAACAGCGAATGGGTATTAAGGGAAGCCGGCTCTGGTTCACGCTCATTCTTTTTACAAAACCTCGCTACACATATCGATAATTGGAGCCAAAGTTTTGAGCTCAATACCACAGAGGCATTGATCAACAGCGTTGCTGAAGGGTTAGGGCTGGGATGTTTATCGTCACTCGCGGCACAATACGCTTTACAAGATGGCCGCGTTACAAAACTTAATTTAAACCACCCTATGCAAAGGCAATTTTGGTTAGTAATGCATAAAGACAAATATAAAAACCCGTTGCTAACGCAGTTTATAGATTTTTGTGATCAGCTATAATGTAGCCATGCTAAACATCATGGCTACATTTAGGTAGTTTACTTAAAATGCGTAGCTGATACCGGCATTAACCGAGCGACCTTGTCCTGCTAATTGGTTAAAGCCTTGGCCTTGATCCACATTAAACTGGGCAATACTGACTCCGCCTAAAGGCTGCTGGTAGTATTCGTCAAGTAAATTAGTAATTGCCAACTTAACTGTTAGCTTATCCCATGTCGCCTTGGTTGCTAAATTCACTAAGCTATAGTTGGCTGATAGATTTTCAATACGACGTGGATCTACACGCGTTTTGCTATCTACCCACTCCCAGCTCAATGAGTTTTGCCATTTACCGAGTTGTTGCTCAAGGGCTATTTTGCTATGCAGTGGCATTATTTGATATAACGGCTCATCACTGTCATCACGCTCGCCATGGGTGCTATTAAGCGCGGCGGTTAAATCCCATGTGCCTGCATTTTTACTATCAACAACACGGATAATACCTTCAAGCTTAGTGCCATAAAGTGTGGCGTCTAAATTGGTAAATTGCAGGGTATTACGCTCAGTTAATGCCTTATCTGTGCGGTTAGTACTGCCAACAACAGTAACATCAATATAATCATTTACTTGGGTATACCAAGCGTTAGCTGTTATTTGCCACTGACCATCTTCTGCCGATTTAGTGTAACTGGTGCTGATGGTATGCGCGGTTTCGGCTACTAAGTCTGGGTTACCAATATAACCATTACCATCACCAAACCAACCAATCATACTGGTCGACATTGTGCTGACACCCCAGCTATAACGTTCATATAAATTAGGCGCACGATTTTTACGTGCTAAGCCAAATTGTAGTTCATCTTCATTAGTAATTTGGTAGCGTAATAATAGGCTGGCATCCACAAGCGTGTCACTGCGCGCGCGATCCATGGCATTAAACTCTTTTGCAGCATCTTTATTTGGATCTGCCATATTCATTGCTGGCATACTTCCCATACCTGACATTCCATTCATGCCATCACCCATGTCTGAATATGGCTGCACTTCACCGGTATCCGTTTGCACATATTCAATACGCGTACCAGCAGAGACCCACCACTTGTTATTTAGCTGCTTTTGCAGCTCAGCAAAACCGGTGTAGCGGTCACGTTCACCGTCATTAATATTTACATAGTCGTTAGGCCCCATCATCATTGAGCCTTCAATCGCAGGCCACCAATCATCAATGCGGTAACCATAGTATTCTTGGCCGAGCAGTAATACAGTGTCAGCATCAAAGTCTAAACGCCAATTAAGTTGATAACTGATATCTTGCGCGTCGGTATTCATCGGCATCATGCCGGTTTTTTCAGCGCTGAAAAAACCCATTTCGTGCTTTACATCATTAAAGTTTATTTGCGCTCGAAACTCACCACTTTCAAGCTGGCGTTTATACTGAGTGACTATGCCATAACTGGTGTTATCCGTCATATCCATATATTGATTAGCAAAGCCCTGAAAGGGTATTTTTTGATGCGTTAATTTAACCACTAGCTGTTGTTTTTCATCTCGCAGCGCTGCGGTTAATGCATGATTTTGCACGCGATATAGAGTATCTAATACTAAATCACCATTACCATCGTCATAACTATCAGCGTCTTCAAAGGCACCTTGATAATTTAAACTAAAGCTGTCACTGGCAAGTCGTGCGCCAACACCAACCGCTTGCGCATTATTTACACTGCGATACTGCGCCGACACATAACCTGAATGCCACACTAACATATCACTCTCACCATATTGCGGAGCAATGGTGTTTACTACAATAACGCCGGCAATGTTATCGCCACCAGCGCTTACTGGCGAAATACCTGCAATCACTTGATAAGACGATAGCTGATTAGCCGAAATATAAGATAATGGTGGGTTCATCTGATTGCCACAGGCCGCAGTAATATCTGCGCCATCGACCAGTACTTTAACTCTATCGCCCATCATGCCATTTAATATAGGTAAACTAGAAATGCCACCTGCCGCAGAGAAATCCACCCCCAACTCAGTTAAAAGCTGTTCAGCAGAACCTAAATTTGCATGGCTGTTAACGTTTTGGCCCTGTACTTCAATCACTTCAATTGAATCATCAGCCAGTACATAAGGAGAGACTAAACTCGCAATGCAAAGTGCTAACGGAGAAAGTGCATAACGTGAATTGATAGGTGGATTGTGGTTACTCATTTTATTCTTTAATTACAGCAGGTTTAAGATAAGCAAAGTATATAACTTGACGACAACACTGAACACGCGACAAATTGTCGCACCCCAAGCTCTGACTCGATGTTTATTGTTCTTATTTTAAACACGCTAATAACTTTTAAAAGGCTGTTAGAACACTAAAAACATAAAATAGCCACGACCACTGAAAATTTATTTTTCATCAGCATGACGCTTAATAACCAAGGTGAATATATCAAGTCATTGAAAATTAGAACGTTCCTATTCAGCCAAAAACACTGCAATCTAAAATCGTATTTTCTGCTCTAAATACACTGTTTTTAGTGCAAGACGCTGACTTATTTTTATCATACAATCGCGGTTTAATTGGTTCTTCAAAATTGCAGTTTCCTGCTTTTTATTAAATAAATCATTCATATTTTGTCGTCAGTCTTTTTACAAGGGTTATCTATGTCACCTGAACCTAGCGTCGTGAACAATACGCTAAGCACTACCGCTATTTTGTTAGTACTTGCACTGGGTACTTTTATTTTAGGATTATCGGAATTTTCGATGATGCCGATGCTGCCATTGTTCAGCGAAACATTTGCCTCAACACCAGCACAAAGCGGTTATACCATTAGCGCCTATGCGATTGGCGTAGTGATCGGCGCACCGTTTTTTATGATCACCACAGCAAACATGCGCAAGCGTAATGCTTTGCTATTATTTGTGTCGATGATGTTTATATTTAACGGCTTAAGCGCATTTGCTAATTCGTTAGAGCAGCTTATATTATTTCGCTTTTTAAGTGGTTTACCCCACGGAGCTTATTTTGCTGTTGCCATTTTATTAGCCGCAGATATAGCACCTGCCAATAAACGCGCCAGCTTTATGTCTAAAGTATTTATGGGCCTTACCATAGCAACGATTGTTGGCGTGCCTATGGTTACTTTAGTCGGTCAAAATTTTAGTTGGCGTTATTGTTTAGCGGGCACCGCAGTGCTGGCACTTGTTGCGTTAATTCTAATTGTAAAGTTCATACCAAACACAAAAAATTCAGCCCCTTCGTCGTTATTAAGCGAGTTGAGCGTACTGAAAAATAAGCTGGTTTGGTCAATTTTAGGGATCATTATTGTTGGCTTTGGCGGGGTGTTTTGCATTTATACTTATATTGCCGATACAATTTTAGTGGTCACCCACACACCAGCCTACACTATATCAATTGCAATGGTTATGTTCGGTATTGGTTGTACGCTGGGAAACTATATTTTAGGTAAAGCGGCGGATCATTCGCCCCTTAAAACCACTGGTATAGCACTTGTTGGCGCAATCGTTTTTGCTACAACTTATGTAATGGCAAGCCATAACATTTGGTTACTTTATGCAGTTATATTTTTTATTGGTTTTAGTGTCGGACTTGGCACAGTTATCCAAACTATGTTGATGGATGTATCTCCGCATGGGCACGCAATGATTGGCGCACTTGTACAATGCGCATTCAATACTGCAAATGCAATTGGTCCTTGGGTTGGCGGCTTAGCAATTGCACAAGGCGCGCAACCTAATCAAACCGGCTATGTCGCCGCAGTGTTATTTGCTGGTGGATTTATCATGTGGTTACTGAGTGCATTGCAAATGGGTAAACAAAAACCGCAATTAGTTGCCCCATAAACAGCACTACACTCTGCGTACTTTAAGCACGCAGAGTGTAGAATTTATACCTCTTCATCTTGAAAGATATCTTCAATTTTTAATTTAAATAAACGAGCTGCTTTAAACGCTAATGGTAAACTAGGATCGAACTTGCCTTTTTCGATAGCATTCACCGTTTGCCTTGATACATCAAGTAGCTCTGCTAATTTTGCCTGAGTAAGGTCATGCTCTGCGCGCAATACTTTAAGGCGGTTTTTCATTCTTCGTCCTCAGCGCCAAGTTGTTTATTCATCACTACGACAGACACTAAATAAGTTATCCCCATAAACATCACTAAATGGGAAATCCCTTGTCGAAACGAAATTACCCCGCTCGTTTGTAATACCGAGTATGCTAAACCAAATACTAAACTCCCTCCTAAGGTAATCGCCATCGCATTTAAATGTAACCGTTGCTGCAATTCATCTAAGCCAGCTAAATGGCGTTTATTTGCCATAATCATCATAATACCTGCGAAAACATTAACCATAATTGCCACTATACTAAGTAGCGTGTTCTGCTCGCCCCACAGCAACAATGGCCCGAATGACGCAAGCGCCAAAGTTAAAACCCACGCCAGAGTCCACTTTGCTAAATAAACAGCGTTTAGTTTGTTGCGTTGTTTGAATGTTAATCCTGTTTGTTGTTTCATGCTCTCGCCTTTTTAGTCAAGTAAACTTGACTAAGTATTGTTGAGGCTCACAGAAAAGTCAAGCAAGCTTTACATAAAGTAATGTATAGCAGACATAGCTTGTACCGTGACTGTTTAATAAAGCTTTTTAACGTTTAACTCAGAATATTGTATTAACTTATTGCTTGCAGTAGGATAAAACAAAGCTGTTTAAAGCAACCTCAATTTTAACAATAACAATGATGAGCCCTGCATGCGTAAATCTGTTTTCTTTGTCGGTGAATGGCAAGTAACACCTGCCACCAATAGCTTACGACGAGGTGCGCAAGTCAAACAACTTGAGCCCAAAGCGATGGATGTTTTATTGTTATTATGCGAAAAACAAGGAGAATTAGTTAGCAGTGACGAGATCATTAACCATTGTTGGCGCACTGTTGCGGTGGGCGATAATCCATTGCACAAAGTTATCACGCAATTACGTAAAGCATTTGACGACAAAGCCAGTGATCCGCAATACATAGAGACAATCCGCAAGCGCGGCTACCGCGTTATCGCCAAAATAGAGCTCCCTCTCGATGAAGAACAAAAAGCCAGCCATAGTAAATGGCAAGGCAGCTCACCCTTTGTTGGCTTAAGCGCGTTTACTCCCAATGAAGCCGATGTTTTTTTTGGCCGCAGCAAACAAATAAATACACTATTACAACGGGTATCGGCACAAATAAGTTTTGGCCGTGCTTTTAGCTTATTGCTCGGCTCTAGTGGCTCAGGTAAATCATCTTTAGTCAATGCAGGTATATTACCGGCATTAATGAGTGAATCAGGCTTTGATGGCTTTCGGGTTGAGTCATACTGCCAACTTGATTTTGCTGATATAACTAAAGATCGGTTATTTCTCGATTTAGCCTCTACCCTACTTGATTTAGAAATCAACGACGCCCCGGTGCTTAGTGATATGAGTGCCGACACTTTGAGCGAGTTATTACAAAACGCGCCCGAGCAAGTTATTGAGGGTTGCCAAATGGCTGTAAAGCAAAGCCAAACAGCCCATATAAAACCGTATTTATTTTTATTTATTGACCGCCTTGAAGTATTACTGTCGTCGCCAGTATTTAGCGAGCAAGAGCGCAGCCAGTTTTTAACAATTATAGAGTTACTGGCCACCAGTAACTGCATGATTATATTTAGCGCCTGTCGAAATGACTTTTATCCGCAAGTGGTTAATCAACCTAGCTTAATGGCGGGCAAAGCCAATGGCGCCCATTTTGACTTACTGCCTCCCACTCGCACTGAATTAAAACAGATGATCCGCCTGCCAGCTTTAGCCGCAGGGCTTAGTTGGCAGCTTGACCCTGAGCACCAAACCCCACTGGATGAAATACTCTGTAACGAAACCGCCAATAACCCCGACGCCCTGCCAATGCTGCAATACACTTTGCAACAACTGTACTTACAGCGCAGCGAAGACGATGAGCTATTAGTCTCACAATACCAAGCATTGGGCGGTATTGAAGGCGCGATTGGCCAAAAAGCTGAGCACGTTTTTACACAACTGCCCAAGCAACAACAATCCCAGCTGAGCTTGGTATTATCAAAACTAATTACCCTGCACGCCGATGGCGAAACCCTCACCAGCCGCGCAGCCCGTTGGGATGAACTCACCACCCCGGCACAAACACAACTTGCACAAGCGATGGTCGATAGCCGCTTATTTGTATCGCACCTTAAAAACGAGCAAGCCTGTTTTAGTTTGGCACACGAAGCGCTACTACGTCAGTGGCAACGTGCCATAGACTGGATAAACCACCACCAACAAAGCTTAGCCATTAAAAGTCGCTTGCAAATCGCCACCGAGCGTTGGTTAAACGAGCAAAAACATGCCGACTTTTTATTAGCCCAGGGCAAGCCGTTACAAGAAGCACAAAGCCTGATAAATAACGCTATGTTTACCCTCAGCGCTGCTGAACTGAGCTTAATTAAAGCATCAAACCGCAGGGCAAAACGTAAAAAAACAGTGTTACAAGCCACCGCGGTTGCACTTATTTTACTCAGTTTTATAGCCACCTTTATGAGCGTACGCAGCTACCACGCCGAGCAAGTCGCGCAGCAACAGCGCTTAGAAGCCGAAAGCCTACTTGGTTTTATGGTGGGTGAATTTGCCGATAAACTGCGTAGCGTTAAACGTATGGATTTGCTCGATGGTATTAGCAATAAAGCGCTGGAGTATTTTACTAATCAAGCACAAGATGAAGCATCATTTTTTAGTTTTAACGACCAAAAAGCCGAATTTAACAACCGCTTTCAATACGCGCAAACCCTTGAGGCAATGGGGGAAGTCGCCTATTCCCGCGGTAAAACCAGTGAGGCCTATACCGCGTTTGAAAACGCCCGCACTCGCCTTGAGGCTTTATTAAAAATACAGCCTAATAATTTAGAGTTATTAACGCTTGCGGGTGCCAATGCCTTTTGGTTAGGGCAGCTTCATTATGATAAAAGTGATTACGCTGCCACAGAGCCAATGTTTAAAAAATACCAAGCCTATAGTGAAACAATGTACTCCCTAGCACCCAATGACTTTAACTCCATTATGGAGTTGTCTTATTCACATAACTCTCTCGGCTCGTTATATTTAAAACAATTTAACTATGCTGCTGCAAAACAAAGCTTCACAGAGTCGCTAAATCTTAAAAACAAAGCACTCGAGCTTAAACCCAACAATAAAAACTTATTACGTGATAAAACAGATACAATTAGCTGGCTTGCCAGTACTGATGAGAAATTAGGTAACTTTAATGAAGCATTGGGCATGCTTAATAGCGCTGCTAACGAGCTAGGGACTCTATTGTTACAATACCCAAACGATGCCAGTTTGCACAGTGCTCTTGCTTATCAATATATACAGCAAAGCTATTTATTAAGTTACTTTACTGATAAAAGCGCAGCGTATGAAAAAGCTAAGCTTGCGACTGACTCCATCAACCAAGCTCGTATACAAGACCCTGATAATAATCAAATTCAGCGCTATTATTATAGATTTTTAGCTTTGCAATTAATGTTATCTGATGATAAAAAGGTTAATAGCAAGGTGGATGACATACTAAGCTTTATAGCGCAAGAGGGTTTTAGGAGTACAGAAGTAATTAATACCCAAATAAGCTTGATTGAATATTTTTTACAACGAGGTTTTGAGCCTAAAGCTAGAGCACTTTTAACAGCACTTGAACAAAGTGATGATTATAAAGAACAACTAACTCGATTTGACGAAACTAGCTTTACCTCTATTTTAGTAAAATTATATTTAATTAATGCAAAACTCACTCCAAACGAAGAAAAAAGAAAACAATATTGCCAAAATATACTTATCACTTTAGAGAATAAAAAAAGCAAAAGTATATACTATACCTTCCCACTCATTAAAGCGCATACTTGCTTAAATAGAGACGCCGAGATTACAGGCTTAAAAAACAGCCTAATTAAATTGGGCATCAGTAACTTTGAACTATAACAATCAAAAAGGAAAAAACATGCTTCCAACCTTAACTCCATTTATATTTAACGTGGACATTACTATAAACGACAATGACGAAGCGATCATAACTTACTATGAAAATGACAAAGTAGTTAGCGGTGGTGGCAGCGTTGTAGATGCCAATTCAATTGGCCTTTATATCATTAGAGATAACACGACCAATGACGGCATCACATTCGTTGATGTTGAGTTCTCTGAGGTAGAAGGCTCTGTAGAGCCTTGCCCTAAAGAAGACTTTGCAGGCGCATTAATAAAAGGGGGTAGAGCCATTTGTGTTTATGATTCAAATGAAAATACCGGCCGTACTTGCATGCGTTTTGTAGTAGAACGCGGCGGTAAAACTTACAAAAGCCCGGATCCACAAATTGAAAATAAGAAAGAACCTAACTAAAACAGGCTAATAACGCCTGAATACTTTGCATAGGTTAGTTAAAAACCTGTGCAAATTAAAAAATAAGACAATAAAAATCAACACCTTAAAACCAGAAGATTACCAGAAGGTTTATTTGCACTTTTTTAAGTAAATTTATAGACACCAAAAACGTATAGCAAAGCGTAAGGATCAAACGTGTCTAAGCAAACAAATAATAATAACCAAGCACTTAATACAACACAGCAATCAAAAGCTGCGGGTAAAACATTGTCGACCTGCCTGTCACACATACAGTTTGGCGCATTAATAGAACTATTTAATGGCACTGCCGAAGGTATTTTTGTTATCGATGAACAAGGCACGTTTGAGTTTGTTAATCCGATGGCGGCGCAACTTTTAGGTGACTCACAACAATCGTTAATTGGCCAAAGCTTACTGCCGTTTTTGCACGAAACAGATCGTGACAAATACATGTACACGTTATTAAACTGGCTTGATATAAAAGACACCCGCCTTAACTTTGGCCCAAATGAAGTTAAAATAAATAAATTAGATGGCAGTATAATTGAAGCCGATTTATCTATTTCTAACATGCCACAAAGCATTGCCTGTGCACAAAAGCTATACGTTTGTGTATTACATGATTTAAGTGCACACAAAGCAGTATTTAATCAATTAAAAATACAAGCATCGACTGATCACTTAACCGGCCTTGCTAACCGTTTTATGCTTGATGAGTCATTAAATAAATTTTGGGCAGAGAGTATTCAAAGCCACCAGCCTTTGAGCACAATACTGATTGATGTTGATTATTTTAAAAAGTTTAATGACAACTATGGCCATATAAAAGGTGATAAATGCTTACAAAAAATAGCCAAGGTTATTTTGCAATGTATACCATCAAGAGATTGTTTAGCCGCTCGCTATGGCGGTGAAGAATTTGCTGTTATTCTGCCACGTTGCAACCGTGATAGTGCCGCAGTTGTTGCCAGACATATTCAACAACAAATTAATGCGATGTCATTTACTGATATTGGCCTACCGCCAGAAGTTAAAGTAAGTGTGAGCCAAGGTATTGCCTGCGAATTTGATAACCAATACCGCACCTGCGAAGCGCTAATATGTGCCGCTGATACGGCTTTATATAGAGCAAAATCTGACGGCAGAAATAAAATTAGTATTAGTGCTTAATACGCTATAACGGTAAATCATTTGTCTATAAGTTACAGCTCGCTATTACTTTTTGCAGACAGAACTGCAACTTGTAAATAAAACACACTAACAGTTACATAAGACGCAAAATATTAACAATTAAGGTACATTGCTACTATGGTATTCTGATCTATTCTTTGTTGAGTAAACATTTTATTAGTAAAATGTTGTTGGTTAAAATCAACATACTCAAGGGATTACTATATGGCTAACTTAAAAAAACTGCCCCTACATTTAGCAATATGCAGTACATTTGCTTTTCAAGTAAGTGCCATTGCAGCAGAGCAACCAACTAGCGAAAACGAAGTAAAAGATATTGAAGTTATTTCGGTCACCGGCACACGTCGTAGTTTACGCAGCCTGTCGGAAAGTACAGTTCCTGTAGACTTGCTAACCAGTCGTGATCTGGCAACCACAGGCCAACTAGAAATAAGCCAAGTGCTTGCAGCCCAATTACCTAGCTTTAACTACCCAAGTGCAACCCTCGCTGATGGTACTGACCATGCAAAACCTGCAGTATTAAGAGGCCTAGCTCCCGATCACACCTTAGTACTTGTCAATGGTAAACGCCGTCACTCAGGTGCTTTATTGAATTTAGGTGGCACAGTTGGCCGCGGCTCTACGGCTGTTGATTTAAATAATATTCCAACCTCTGCGATTAAGCGCGTCGAAGTACTGCGTGATGGTGCAGCGGCTCAATATGGCTCAGATGCCATTGCTGGTGTGATCAATATTGTACTCAAAGATGCCGATGAAGGCGGTAGTGTAAGCTACACCTATGGTGAGTACGACACACAAATGGCGGGCTCTCCTCAGTTACTCAGCACCAGTGCTGATGCGCAAGGTAATTTAAGCTTTGCCAAAGGCGAAGACCGTAAAGTAAACGATGGTATTACCCGAACTGCAAGTGCCAATGCGGGCTTTTCGCTAAGCGAGAATGGCTTTATCAATATCTCAATTGAAACCCGTAACAACGAGCCAACTAACCGCTCAGGTATTGATGAGCGAGAACAATATAATCGTGATGAAAATGGCGCGCTTGATCCAAAAGAGCTGACGTTTGACCGTTATAATCACCGCTTTGGTAAAGCCGATGTTGAAGATATCGCGCTATTTTATAATCTTGGCTACGACTTTAGTGATGACTTATCACTTTACTCTTTTGCCAGTTATTCAAATCGTAAAGGTAACTCAGGCGGTTTCTATCGTCGTGCCAAAGACAACCGTAATTTGCCAAGCGTTTATCCAGATGGGTTTTTACCAAACATTGACACTGATGTTGACGACTATTCGTTTGCTATCGGTTTAAATGGGGTTAGTAATGATTGGACATGGGATATCAGCACTAATTATGGTCGCAATGATTTTGCCTTAGGTGTTAGCAATAGCATCAATACCTCTATGGGTGCTAACAGTCCGACAGAGTTTGATAATGGCGCATTAGTGTATGAACAATTCCTTGTTAACATGGATGCCAGCAATAGCTTTGACTTAGGCTTACCTGATGACGTGTTTGTTACCATTGGTACTGAATATCGCCATGAAAACTACCAAATCAAAGCCGGTGAACAAGCTTCGTATTTAACGGTACTTGATGCACAAGGCGTACCTGTTGCCGCCGGTGGTGCACAAGTTTTATCAGGTTTTTCACCGGATAGTGCAACTGATAAAAGCCGCCATAACATTGCTCTATTTGCTGAATTTGATACCTACCTCACTGAAAATTGGAATGCTGTGCTAGCAGGTCGATTTGAAGACTATAGTGACTTTGGCAGTACTTTTACAGCGAAACTTGCCAGCCGCTATAGCATTACTCCTTCATTATCGTTACGTGGTGCTATCAGTAGTGGTTTTAGAGCACCGTCTCTTGCACAAACGTCTTATAAATCAGTCAGCACTGTATTTGAAAATGGCGTACCTAGAGAAGTCGGATTATTTCCAAGTAGTGAGCCTGCTGCCAAAGCGCTTGGCGCAAAAGATTTAGACGCTGAAGAGTCTGTCAATATGACCGCTGGTTTTATCTTCACAGAAGGTAATTTTAGCTTCACGCTTGATGCTTATCGTATCGATATTGATGATCGCATTGTGCTTTCTGAAAACTTAGAAGGCCCTGCTGTTGAAGCTATTTTACAACAAGCCGCTGAGCTTAATACCCAAAGTGTGCGCTACTTTACCAATGCTATCGATTCGCGTACTCAAGGGGTAGATATTGTTGCCACCTATTTACTTGGTTTAGCTGACTATGGTGACTTACGCTTAAGTGCCGCTGTAAACTTTAACGATACAGAAGTTACTCATGTGAAAGACAATCCACCGGAACTGGAAGCGTTAGGTGATGAATATCAATACTTTGCACGACGTGAAATTTCTCGATTCGAAAAAGGCACACCAGCAGATAAATGGAACCTGTCTGCAACATGGGATTATGAAAATATTCAAACCACGCTTCGTGCAACACGCTATGGTGAAGTAGTTGATACCTCAAGTAGTGCTGAGGGTGATGAGCTTCTAAAAGCAAAGTGGCTCACCGATATTGAAGTGGCATATCGTCCAACTGAGCAATGGAAACTTGCTTTAGGTGCTAATAATCTATTTGATCAGTACCCGCAAGATACGGTAAGTAATATTGGTTATAGTGATTTTAACCAAATTTTCACTTACAGCGGGTTCACGCCATATAGTTTAGATGGCCGCTTTGTTTATGCGAATGTAGCGTTTAGCTTTTAATTAAACAAATAACTACGGCCCATATAAATATGGGCCGTCTTATCGAGGGTGCATAGTTACAATCGCTACAAAGTTAAGGCTTTAGCTAATTGTTCATAGACTATTTTATGGTTACGATTTAAGTCACTCACTTTAACCGCTTTAAACCACTTAATGGCCTGCTGATTATCTTTTGCTTGCCAGCATATTTCTGCCAGCCTTAATGTATGCGAAGCTTTGGTAATATCATCGCTGCCATCGATCATATAACTTAACGAGTCAACATAATACTTAATGGCAAGGTCATACTGTCCGAGCAATTGATATGTACGCGCTAAATTCCCTTGTGCAACAATAATTTTGCCTTGATGCTGAGTTGGAAGTATCCGATCGAGTGCTTTTTTTCTACTATCTCTGGCATTTTCTAAATCGCCAAAAGCATGATAAATATTTGCTTTATTGGAATGTAATTCAAAATTAAAAATTGGGTCTTTACTCTTGCCAAACTTTCGTTCGGTTTTGAGTAGCATTTGAAAAGCGGATTCTTTATTACCAAAAACATACTGCAAATTGGCTAACTCAAGCATTCGCATTGGATCTGCAAACGCGTCGTACATCAACTGTATATCTGTAAGAGCCTTATTAGCATATATTTTTGCACGCTCAATATCCCCATAATAACGTAAGGCTTTGGCGTAATAAAAGTAAGCTTGGACTTTAAATACTTCAGGTAGATCATCTCGTTCTGCGAATGGCTCTACAATGGTTTTTAAGGTTTCATAATCACTTTTATCGTAATAATAATCAAATAAGTAAGACTTGGCTTTATACCACCGAGTTGAATGTAGCCCTGATTGCTCTATACGTTCATTGATATAAACTAAGCAGTCTTTCTCTGGCTGCTGTAAGCAGAATTGTTCGTGATCACTAAAGTGTTCAGACGCATTAGCTAGCGTAGAGAAAATAAAGATAAAAATAGCGATTATTAAGTGATTTTTTATCATAAAATTTAAGCAAACGCTTAATGCTGTAAAGGATATACATAGATTAAAACATATTTGCATAAAATTATTAACAAATATTACGCACTAGCAGAGCATGATGAACAAAAAGTGGGATAAAAAACTGGCTTGGCAATTACAAAAATATTTTATAATTGCCTAAGTATTTGAAAAGTATATTTATATACCTTTACTGATGGCACTAAATAACTAGCCGCACAGCAGTGTTTTTGTATGCTAAATTAAGCTGCTTTTTTCAGCGCTTTTTTAAGCTTACCTATTTTGGCTTTTTGTTTTGCGACTTTATCTTTACGAGCGCTGATTTCTTTTTTAATCGATTTTACTTCTTTACTGATTGCTTTAGCTGGTTTCTTTGAAATTGAGTATTTCCTTTTTAATTATGTAGCTCGCAACTGCGAGAGTTGTACTTTATGATAAAAAAGAACCAGATGATACGCGCCAACCAGTTCTTCACTAAAGGTTCACACAACAGAAATAAAACTGAAATTAATCAAATACCTGTAAAAGTTATCATACTGCGTACACTAAAATACTAAAGTAGTAATAAACTACCTAACCCTAAGAAAGTGACAAAGCCAACGATATCGGTCACTGTTGTCAAGATTACTGAACCTGACAGTGCTGGGTCGATTTTCATTTTATCTAAAATCGAAGGGATCACCACGCCAGACAAAGAGGCTGCAATTAAATTAAGCAAAATAGCCACTGTAATAGTGATACTGAGCATCACATCACTAAACCAGAAATAGGTAAGCACACCAATTACCATAGCCCACACACAGCCATTTACAGCCCCTACCCTAAGCTCTTTTTTAAGTAACGCCTTACGGTTTGAGTCGGTTACCTGACCAAGCGCTAAACCGCGCACGATTACGGTAAGTGTTTGACTACCGGCAATACCGCCCATTGATGCAACTACCGGCATTAATACTGCCAATGCAACTACTTGCTCAATGGTTGCGCCAAATAATCCAATAAACCAGGATGCTAAAAATGCGGTTGCTAAATTAATGCCTAACCAAATACCACGGTTTTTCGCACTTTTTCGTACGCTGGCAAATAGATCTTCATCTTCACGTAAACCACCCGCTTTTGCCGCCGCTTCATCGGTGACCTCTTGGCGTAATTCATAAGCTGAGGTAACTTTTAATCGCCCCAGTAACTTGTTATCGACATTGACAACGGGCATTGCCATTTTTTCACTGTGGATCACCACTTCCGCGGCTTCGTATAAATCATCGTCAGCATGCAGTGAGGTGATATCGTGATCAGCAAAACTTAATAAGGTATCTGAATCCTTAGCTTTAAATAACGTGTTAACCGATACCTCACCAATTAGCGTACCTTTGCGGCTTACTAAATAAATAACCTCGGTATATTGCGGTAAGCCTTTTTGCAGGATTTTTCGTGCGCCACCGACCGTTAGTTTGTCTGAAACCTTAAGTGAATCAAAATCAAGCCAATGACCCAATTGCTCAGGGTTATATTGCTGCGCTAATTCATATTGCTTGGTTTGTACTTCATCAAGTTGACGGCGAGCGTATTCAACAAAGCGCTCAGGGATCACTTCTTCAAGTTCAAGTAACTCAGCAACGCTTACTTCATCAAGTAATTTAAAACCGTCATCTTCATCGAGTGTTTGTAATAGCCAACGACAGCTATCGGCGCCTAAATTAATGAATATTTCGTGCTGGGTGTCTTCATCTAATAATTGCCAAATATCAATACGCTGATCTTTTGGTAAGGCTTCAAATAATAACGATAAATGTTCTGTCGAGAGTATTTCTTTGGCGTCAGCTAACAGCTTATTTTTACGCTCTGTAGTATCACATTGTAAAAGCTCATCAATAAGCTGTGGGAGTTGATCAATCGGGTATTCAATCATGTTGAAGCCTTTGAATTTAACTACTTTGTGTTTAGTTTACCTCAGCTTGAAAAAATAGTTTGAGAAATTTTGCATCGTATTTCGTATTCCCCACAGCCTAATTAGCTGTGGGGAAAGTTGTTTATTTAAACCAGCCTTGCAAGCGTTCCATCAACAAGTAATTCACTGGCACCAACAACAAGGTGATAAAGGTTGCAAAAATAATCCCAAAGCCAAGGCTCACCGCCATCGGGATCAAAAATTGCGCTTGTGTCGCCTTCTCAAACAGCAGCGGCATTAAGCCTATAAAGGTGGTTAAGCTGGTTAGCATTACAGGGCGAAAACGTGATGCGCCCGCCATTTTTACCGCCTCCAGTAAATCACCACCTTCACTGCGTTTTTTATTTATAAAATCAACCAATACCAGTGAATCATTCACCACTACGCCAATCAGCGCTAGCATGCCGAGTAAGCTCATAATGGTCAGTTCCATGCCCATGATCCAATGTCCAATAACTGCGCCTATCATGCCAAATGGGATCACACTCATAACGATTAATGGCTGCAAGTAAGATTTAAATGGAATTGCTAATAAGCCATAAATAATGAAAAACACAAAGACCAATGCCCACGCGAGTGAACCAAATGATTCCCGCTGCTCTTTAGCTTCACCCTCAAGTGAGTGGCTTACTCCTGGGTATTGCTGTACAAGTTCATCTAAATACTCTTTTAAATCAGCTTGTAGCACCGTCATATTGGTGTTTTGTTTTTCAATATCAGCAGTCACATTTAAAGTACGGTAGCGATCAATGCGATTAATCGACGAAGGGCTTTGTCCCGGCACCAGCTTAGCTACATGCGATAAAGGCACTGTGCCGCCATCGGGTAGATTAATTAAAATATCTTTTAGATCCGCCACTGAGCGGCGTTCTTCAATTGGTAAACGCACCATTACTCGCACATCATCGCGACCACGTTGAATGCGCTGTGCTTGTGCACCAAAAAATGAATTACGCACTTGTTGCGATACATCAACACGATTCAACCCCAGTGCTAGGCCTTGCTCTGTTAGCTCTATTTGTAGCTCTTCTTTGCCATCGGACATACTATCAGCAATATCAAATACCGTTGGGTATGTCGCTAACCGCGCTTTGACATGATCAGCCACTTCTTGCAATGTGGTGAGTGAGGTTGCACTCAGTTGTACGTCAATCGGATCTGAACTGCGGCCAATTTCGGCTCTAAAGGTTAAGCTCTCTGCACCCGGTATTATACCAATTAAATCGCGCCATTCACTGGCAAGCTCGCGCGAGCCAATATCAGAGTCGCGGCTTTCAGCGGGTGTTATTTCAAAACGAACACTGCCGGAATTAGACGCACCACCGCGCCCGCCTGTGGTGGCGAGTATATTTAAAATAACACTTTCACCTGTATCTTCATCGCGGTACTTATCTTGTAATTGGCGTGCTTTATCCGACATATCAATGACATATTTATTAGTCACTTCAAACGGTGTGCCCGTTGGCAAGGTTAAGTTAACTCGAACCGTTTCACTTGGAATACGTGGGAAGAAAATAAACTTAGTCCAACCACTGGTGATCATGGTTAAAATGATCAAGAAAATACCAACAAACAAGCTCACCGTTGCTAGTTTATGCCGTAAAGCGAGGTTTAAAATGGGCTGATAGTATTTTAAGATTGCATGCTCAAAACCATCAGCAAAACGTTGTTGGAACTTATCAAATTTTGAGGGCTCGCCTTTTTGATGACGTAATTTGATGTACTTTAAATGCGCTGGTAACACGAACTTAGACTCAATTAACGAGAATAATAGCACGGGGATCACCACCACTGGAATTTGCGCAAATAACGCGCCACGGCCACCTTCAATAAACGCCAAAGGTAAAAAGGCCGCGACTGTGGTTAAAACCCCAAACGTTACCGGCGTTGCCACTTCTTGGGTACCACGAATAGCCGCTTGTTCACCTGATTCAGCCGTTTTTAAATGAGTATAAACATTTTCACCAGTAACAATGGCATCATCAACAACAATTCCCAGTACTAAAATAAAACCAAATAAGCTCATAATGTTCAGTGTTACACCAAAGAATGGCATCGCTAAAAAAGCCCCCATAAACGATACTGGAATACCAATGAACACCCAGAATGCGATGGCCGGTCGTAAAAATAACGTCAGTAAAGCCAACACTAAAATGCCGCCTTGTAAGGCATTAGTGGTAAGCGTGGCAATACGACTTTTAACCAGTTCTGAATCATCATCCCAGTAACTCAGCTCAAACCCCATCGGCAGATTTGTTTGCTGGTTTTCAATGAATTCTTTAACCTCATCCGCCACGGTAATAGCACTTTGCGGGCCGATTCGGTACACATCAATAAACGCGGCTTGTTTACCATTAAAGCGGGTGCGCACTGGGGTTTCTTCAAAGTCATCGCTAATTTTAGCAATATCTCCAAGGCGAATTATGGTGCCATCGCTTTGGTGTTTTACTACAACTTGGGCAAATTCGTCTTTACGGTAAGCTTGGCCTTTAGAGCGAATGAGTACGTCGCCGCCTTCGGTTTTTAAATTCCCCGCAGAAATGTCTGAGCTCGAATTGCTAATGGCCCGTGAAATATCACTTAAACTTAAACTATATTGGCGTAATGTATCTTGACTGACTTCAATGGCTAACTCGTAATCGCGCACGCCACTTAGTTCAACCTGCGTCACGCTCGGTAAACGTAGTAATTGATCTCGTACTTGCTCGGCGTATTCGCGGGTTTCTTTTTCGCCGTAATCGCTGGCAACGGTGACTGCAATGACTTCGCGCTTGCGCTCTGCAAGAGCTACAACGGGCTTTTCGGCATCAACAGGAAAGGTATTGATCGCATCAACCCGGCTTTTTATATCGGCTAATAACTCCCGCGGATCATAACCGCTTTCAACTTCGATGCTAACCGAGGCAGAGCCTTCTGAGGAGCGACTTGAGATCTGCTTGATCCCTTCTAAATCTTGCACTGACTCTTCAATTCGAATCGTCACCCCTTGCTCTACATCTTCTGGCGTTGAGCCACGTAATGATACGCTAACGCTAATGCGATCGGTTTCAAATGAAGGAAATACTTCAAGCGGTATTTGCGTAGTTAAACTAAATAGACCCGCAAATACAATGCTGATCAGCAATAAATTAGCTGCAACATGATTTTTGGTAAACCAAGCTATCATGGTTTATCTCCTTGCGATCTTGCTGCGCGGCGTTTTTCAACTAACTGCTCAACAGTAATACCCTGTTTCTTAGCCATCTCTTCTAGCTGCTCACGACTTGGGCGCTGTTTTTTCACAGGTTCTGTCGAGGTTGCGGGTTCACCCATTACTTTAACTCGCGTACCCGAGCTCACCTGACCAAGCGGTGTGAGTACCAACTGTTCACCAGCCGTTAAACCACTGGCAATAATTCCTTGCGTGGCGTTTTGCCATGCTAAGCTAATCTCTTTACGCTTAAGTACGCCTTGCTCAACAACATACACATAGCTGCCTTGATAAATGGTGCTGTTAGGAATAACCAATACATCGTTTACCTGTTTACCGCTGATCTGCGCTTTAATATATTGCCCTATCTTAATTGGGTATTGGTTTTGCGCTGTTGCTTTGTATGGATCATTAATTTGTGCCACCACGTACAGTTGTTGGGCGCTTTCATCAATAGCTCCTTCGGTACGCGAAATTTGCCCAAGCCAACTTTGCTTGCCGACTAAGTCTGAAGTGAAATGCACCGCTGATCCAAGTGCATTTTTTTGCCCATCACGATATTGCTCTGGTAAGTTTATAAATGGCAAATCTTTATTTTTGATTGGCAGACGAATTTCCACACTATCAATGGCATAAATCGTTGCAAGCTGAGTATTATTAGACACCACTTGGCCTAGATCAACACTGCGACTGAGTACACGACCGGCATAAGGAGCTGTAATTTTAGTACGCTCTAAATCAAGTTCAGCTTTTTCAAGTTGCGCTTGAGCTGACAACACTTGTGCTTGCGCTGCGGCTAATTGTGGTTCGCGCAACACTAAGTTACTCGCTTGTGCACCATTACCTAAACGCTGCCAGTCAACCAAAGCTTGACGTCCTCGCGCTTGCTCTTCTTGTAAGCCCTGTTGCGCAGTTAATAAGTTTGCTTGTGCGGCTTTTACTTCAGCGCGGTGATCCCTATCATCAAGTTGCAGTAACACATCCCCTTTTTCAAAAAAGCCCCCTTCGCGAAACTGCTCACTAACCGCAATGATTTGCCCCGATGCTTGAGCAACTAAGCCACTTTGCGTACGTGGTTTTACGGTGCCAAAACTATCAATCATCACTTGGTATGATTGCGGTGTTAGTAACTGCACTGCCACACTAATTTGTGCTTTAGGTGGCGCTGCAAAACGATTAGCTTGCGGCGGGTTACCTTGAATGAACATAACGATTGCTGCGGTTGCTGCAATCACTACGGCTGGGATCAATATTTTTCTGGTTTTTAAGTTCATAGTTATTGCTCTGTTGATGCGTTGGTTGGCTGTGAAAAATCGCCACCAAGGGCAATATGAAGATTTATACGGTTAATAATAAGTTGGTTTTTAATTTCGATGACTGAGCTTTGTGCATCAAAAGAGCGGTCTTGTGCATCTAATACGGTGGTGTAAGTGACTAAACCACTTTGATATTGCTCAAATGATAATTGCTCTGCTGCAATAGCATTTTCTTGCGCTTTAAGCGTAGCCTGGTAGCGCTGTTGTAATGACTGCTCTTGCGAAATAGCTTGTTCAACATCATTAAATGCATCATACAAACTCGCTAAATAATTTTGCTCTTGGCTTAGCACTGCTAACCGCGCAGCTTCCTCGTTTGCTTTTAGTCTACCTGCATCAAACAGCGGCATAGAAATGCTACCAACCAACGACCATGCCAGGCTCGACGGAGAAAACAAGTCGCTTACTCGGTCTGTGCTATCACCTAACGTTGCTGATAAATCTAAGCTGGGAAAACGTTGTTTATGGGCATAGGCCAAATTAGCATCGGTACTTAACAGTTGATACCAACTGGCCATTAAACTTGGTTTACGGGTGATCAATTCTGACGGTAAACCTAATGGAATAGGTTTATCTAATAATGGTAGCTCGGCCTCGACAGTTAAGGCGCCTTTTGGATAATCTCCAGTTAGCCGTTCAAGTGTTCGAATAGCTTGATTTAATGTCGCTTTTTGCCCGGCAATTCGCGAGCGTTCAGTATTTAGTTCATTACGCGTTAAATACACATCTAACGCATCATTTAAACCTTGGCGATAACCCGATTCAATAATTGCCAAATTTTGCTCAGCGTTTTTTTCACGCTGTTGATACAGTGCCAATAGCTTTTGCGCACTGATGACATTAAACCAGCCGCTGACTACATCGCCTACTAAGCGCTGCTTACTTTGCTCAAAATTGGCTTGCTCTGCTAAAAATTCAAGGTTAGCTTGACGCTGCGCATCAGATAGCTTGCCCCATAGATCAATTTCGTAGCTGAGGGTTAAATTTGCCGAACTGGCATTATTGTAGCTAACAGGGCGATTATCTTTGCTGCGATTCGTCCGCGAAGATAAATCCAAGCTCGGCCACAACGCGGCGCCTGTGGCAATTAGCTGCTGCTGTTTAATAGCAACATCATAACCGGACTGCAAAATTTGCTGGTTATTTGCTAATGCCTGTTCAACTAGAAAAAAAACTTGTGGGTTTTCTAGCTGCTGCAGCCAATTATCTTCAACCTTTAATGCAGACGTAGTCGCTTGTTGCCAAAGCTCTGGGGTATTTGCGATATCTTGCGCACGTTCAGTAGGATTGAGCTGATTGCTGCATGCACTGAGCAGCAACACACTCACCGCCACTAAACTCGGCTTAAGTTGCCAAATCATATAAAAACCTGAATTACTGCTATTTATGAGTGTAATTCAAGCACCAGTGCAGCAATAGCTCAACTGACTTTACATAACATTACACATGCTTAAAGGAAACAGCGGTGAAGCGCAGGTTTTGTGGGATTAAAGGTGAAAGGTGAATTAGAAAACTCAACCGAGTACTTGGCAAACTTTACTTGTGCTAATTTTCTCTAAAAAAAAAGCCCCGCATTTTCATGCAGGGCTTTAATATAAATGGTGCACTGAGGCGGCAAAAAATTGTCTGGAACAATTTTTAACGTCCGAAGGATGGCCCGTAGGGCAAAATACAGGGAAGCATTTTGTAATCGAACGTAGTTCGAGGCCGCTTATGTTTTAACTTAAATAAAAACAAAAAAGCCCCGCATTTTCATGCAGGGCTTTAGTATAAATGGTGCCTCGACGCGGAATCGAACCACGGACACGAGGATTTTCAATCCTCTGCTCTACCGACTGAGCTATCGAGGCACATCAACTGTGCTGATTTATTGTTAACCTAACAATAAATCTAAATAAATGGTGCCGACTAACCGAGTCGAACGGTTGACCTACTGATTACAAGTCAGTTGCTCTACCAGCTGAGCTAAGTCGGCACACTAAACTGTGTGCTAAGGCACGTTTCAATTTTAAAGATTGATAACTTTTAATAAATGGTGCCTCGACGCGGAATCGAACCACGGACACGAGGATTTTCAATCCTCTGCTCTACCGACTGAGCTATCGAGGCACTTAAACAGTGCTAATTAAATGTTTTTAAAACATTTAATTTAAATAAATGGTGCCGACTAACCGAGTCGAACGGTTGACCTACTGATTACAAGTCAGTTGCTCTACCAGCTGAGCTAAGTCGGCACACTAAACTGTGTGCTAAGGCACGCATAATAATGTTTTAATCATTTGATTTAAACACCATTATTTAAATAATGGTGCCCAGAGGCGGAATCGAACCACCGACACGAGGATTTTCAATCCTCTGCTCTACCGACTGAGCTATCTGGGCAATTTCAGTATTAATAAAAAATCACAAAGGATTTTCAATGCAATTCCCACTTAGCTCTACTGACTGAGCTATCTGGGCAATTTCAGTATTAATAAAAAATCACAAAGG
>NZ_JACJEZ010000007.1:0-72927 GCF_014164365.1 Pseudoalteromonas sp. SG43-6 | reverse complement strand
ATCTGGGCAATTTCAGTATTAATAAAAAATCACAAAGGATTTTCAATGCAATTCCCACTTAGCTCTACTGACTGAGCTATCTGGGCAATTTCAGTATTAATAAAAAATCACAAAGGATTTTCAATTCAATTCCCACTTAGCTCTACTGACTGAGCTATCTGGGCAATTTCAGTATTAATAAAAATCACAAAGGATTTTCAATTCAATTCCCACTTAGCTCTACTGACTGAGCTATCTGGGCAATTTCAGTATTAATAAAAAATCACAAAGGATTTTAATATAACGTCAGCTTAGCTCTACTGACTGAGCTATCTGCGTGTGCGGCGTATTAAACTGGTTTTGCCCTTTCAAGTCAACTTTTTTTTTATTCTTCATAACTGTTTGCACAGTTTTTCAACAAAGCGACTAATAAATGTAAAGTACGCTGTTTTTTACAGCAATAACTCTTTAATTTATGTATTGGATAGGTATTTTAACTGCTTTGTGTACAACAGTCCTAAAAACGTAGTGAATTATTTCTGGTAAATGATAGGATTGATTTCCAGTACACAAGCGACTGTTTAGATTGCGGTTGATAATAGATAAGTTGGATAATAAATGCTGAGTAAATTTTCTTCTCCTGTAAAAGGACTATTACCTCTTTTTATACTAATAAACTTAGCCGTAACAGCACTCGCTGTGGTTGCTTATTCTTTTTACCCTAGCCACACTGAAGACTCAAAAGCACCACCAAGCTCACTAAGTTTAATGACATTAGCTGAGCAATTAGACACTCCTTTAGTAAATGCATTAACTCGAACAGGACAAGATAATGCCACACAACTACTAAATTTAAGTGCTGCGCTTAATAATCAATTTGATTACTACTTATATAGATATACACCTACTGCACAAACACAATTGGTTTTTGCTAGTAATAAACCGGCAATTGCACCGCTAAAACTTGATCAATATTCAGTTGAGCAAGGTATTATTCACTATCAATTAAATTTAAATGATCAACCCGTTGGTGAATTGATCATTAAACAAAAAATAGCTGTAACCCCTCTACTGCCAAATTATTCCATCGGACTTGCATTGGCTATTGCAGGAATTGCTGGAGTAAGTTTATTTTTACTGGCGCTGTTTTTTAACGTTTATCTTAATACGCGGATCCGCAAAAGTAGTGACACTCTTGCGCATAAATTAGAGAGCATCACTAAATCTGGTAGTTACAATACACATATCGACGAACAATTAGATATTGGCCTTGGCGTTGTAGCTAAAAATATCAATCAATTATTACAGCAAGTACAAGATGCCATCAATAGTAATGACATAGCCCAAAAAGATTTGCATAAGCTGCAAAGCAGTCTGGAAACTGAAGTGCAAAACCGCACTTTAGCGCTTGAAAAAGCGAGCCATAGAGCTGAACAAGCAAGCGAAGCCAAAACCACGTTTTTAGCAACTATGAGCCATGAGATACGCACTCCAATGAATGGCGTTATTGGCACCATTGATTTACTAAGGCAAACAGATCTTAATGGCGCTCAGCATCGTCTAAGCACAATTATTCGTGAATCAGCCTTTTCACTACTGGGTATTCTGGATGATATTTTAGATTTCTCAAAGATTGAAGCGGGCAAACTAAATATCGATCCAACTCCTTTTTCGGTCTCGGATACTATTGAAGAAGTTGCCAGAGTATTGTCATCGGTTGCAAAAAAACGCCAGCTTGATTTAGAGCTTGCCATAGCCCCTGATGTACCAATTAATTTAATTGGTGATACTGTTCGCGTTCGCCAAGTACTTTATAACTTATGTAGTAATGCGATTAAATTTACAAGCACCGATGAAAATCGCCTAGGTCAGGTACGCATTGCTGTAGAAGTGGCACAAAATACTGCTGACCATTTTACTCTGCGTTTTAGCGTCAGCGACAATGGTAAAGGTATGAGCCAAGCTCAGCTGCGTGAAATATTCAATCCATTTATTCAAGCCGAAGGATCAATTACCCGTGAGTACGGTGGCACTGGCCTAGGTTTATCTATTTGTAAAAGTTTAACCGAGTTAATGTTAGGGTCGATTAGTGTTACCAGCGATATAGGTATTGGTAGTGACTTTGTGGTGGAATTGCCATTCAGTACTGAAAACACCATAAAGTATGCCCATAAAGGCGCCTTGAAAGATCATTCGGTGATACTCGTCACTGAGCATCAAAGCAGACAACAAACGCTTTCTCGTTATTTATCATTTATGGGAGCAAAAACAATTACAGTGCAAGCGGTGCAAGAAATTGAACAGTATCAAGACAACCCCGGTGTTATTTGGGTGCTTGATGGTATCGATTCAATGGATAGCATTAATTACTTACTACGCCGTTTACTGTATACCCTTGAAGATAATAACCAACAGGTGATCGTACTTAGTAAATTGGATGAAGCCGCAATAAATCACAAAAACATCTTTTACCTTAATGCGTCGCCATTATGTAAGTCAAACTTTATGATGTCGCTATTGGTTGCTGCGGGGCTGCATACACCAAGACAAGTTAAACCAGTTAAAACCCTTAATAATTATTTAAATATTGAACAAGCACGCGAAGAAAACAAACTCGTGCTACTTGTTGAAGACAATATTTTGAATCAACAAGTGCTTACCGATCAACTACATTTACTTGGGTTTGGCGTTGAGGTTGCTGAAAACGGCGAACAAGGTTTAAAAATGTGGCAAAGCGGTCGTTACCCATTAATTTTAACTGACTTACATATGCCTAAAATGTCAGGTTATGACATGGTTGAAAAAATTCGCGACGAAGCCGCGCAACTTGAAGACATCAACGCTCAGCCTTATGTTATTGCAGTAACGGCAAATGCCTTAAAGGGTGAAAAAGAACGCTGTTTAAATGCCGGTATTAACGATTTCATTACTAAACCCGTTGAATTAAATACACTAGAGGCAACACTTAATAGTTGGAGTGAAAGCAAACAAGAGTCGATTACGGCTTCTCCTAATAAGCCGTCAGCACCAATTAACTTTGAAATGCTCGCTAAATACATAAACAATGATGACGCAAAGCAGTTACGGTTCTTTAAAATGTACTTAGAGCAAAGCCATACGTTAGCTAAAGACATTAATACGGGGGTAATGACCGGTGATAAAGAAATAATAATTGCAGCTTGCCATCAACTTAGATCTATATCGAAAACAATTGGCGCAGAAAAAGTAGCTGAGCTAGCTGCTGACTTTGAAGATAACTGTAAAGAACAAGACTTAACCAGTGATCAACTAATTGAGCTGCGTGACAATTTAGAAATTGAGTACTCCCGTGTTGCGCAGTTTTTAAAAGAGCAAGTTAGTAATGCTCAAGAGCAAGATGATCTGATTTAATTCAAGCGTTAAAAAAGGGCTTATTGCCCTTTTTATTCGCATGTGAAAATTATTTTTCTGGCGGACGGTAGCCTTCGATTTCTACATCTTTATCTTCAAACAAAAAGCCAACCATTTGCTCTTCTAAAAAAGTACGATGCTCTGGATCCATCATATTTAAATGCTTTTCATTGATCAGCATTGTTTGCTTGTGCTGCCACTGTGCAAATGCTTCTTTAGAAATATTATTAAAAATCCTTTCACCCAACTCACCAGGGTAAAGTTGGAAACCAAGCCCTTCGGCTTCTTTTTGTAACTTTTGACAAAATACAGTGCGTGCCATGATTGCTCTCTTGTGCTCTTAGAAACGATATCAGTTAGTGTAAACTATTGTAGCAATTTGTTTAACTAGCTTTTTAGTTGGAGCGGCTAAACCAACCTCTATGGACTGGTCCAATGGGTACCAAACTAGTTGTCGCTCATTCACCACATCAGACACTTTATGCAAAGTGAGTACATGCGGATTAATAGTTAATTCAAAGTGCGAAAATATATGCGTAAAAGGCTCAATTGGCACAGTTGTAACGGCAAGCCCTTGCTGTGCTAAAAAAGTATCTAACTGAGATTTTTGCTCAAACTCAAAAAAACTAAATAAGCCGCCCCATATTCCTGAGTTAGGCCTTTTTTCCATCAATACTTGATCATTACATTGAATAATTAATTGATGACACACTTTCTTTGGCACTGCTTTTTTAGGTTTTGAATGAGGGAACTGTTTTACCTGCTCAGTCTTATACGCTGCACAACGCGAGCGCAACGGGCAAGGTTGGCAATCAAACTTGCTACGTGAGCAGAGGCTTGCTCCTAAATCCATCATTGCTTGGTTAAACTCAGTCACTTGTTTTGCTGGAGTTAACTGCTCTGATAGTTGCCATAATTGGTTTTCAACTTTTTTAACTCCGTACCAACCTTCAATCATAAAAAATCTGGCAAGCACACGTTTTACATTACCATCTAATATAGGATGATGTTGGCCAAGAGAAAGCGATAAAACAGCTCCTGCAGTCGAGCGCCCAATTCCAGGCAAAGCAACAACCTCGTCTAACGTTGTTGGAAACTCGCCTTTGTATTGATCTCGGATTATCTTTGCGGTTTTATGTAAATTGCGAGCTCGAGCGTAATAGCCCAATCCGGTCCAGTGATGCAGCACGTGATCTTCATCTGCATTTGCTAAAGCGATAATATCTGGAAAACTTTGCATAAACTTTTCAAAGTAAGGAATAACTGTGATTACCTGAGTTTGTTGCAACATCACCTCAGACACCCACACCTTGTAAGGTGTTTTATTTAATTGCCAAGGTAAGGTTTTACGCCCATGTAATTCATACCAATCGACTACTTGCTGAGAAAACCAGCTTGCTTCACTGTTGTTTAACTTCAAAATAACTACTTTTAAAACCCGACCCTTAATGGCGCTCAGTCTATTGCAGTGAGTTAAAATATCAAGTTATAAACATACACAAAAGATAAGGCCTTGTGATCAACGCCGTGGTCAGGGATAATACGCCACCATTTTAAGACATGTTGTTTTCATCAGGCCAAAATATATGAGTGATTCAAGTAACGATAACCTTGAGCAAGCGATGCAAGAAGGTAAATATATTCGTACCATTCGCAGTTTTGTTAAGCGCGAAGGTCGTTTAACCAAAGGACAAGCTGCGGCAATTGAAAAATGCTGGCCAACCATGGGGCTTGAACATCAACAAGGCATGCTTGATCTAGCCCAAGTATTTGGCAATGACAACGACGTTGTTTTAGAAATTGGTTTTGGTATGGGTAAATCATTGGTCGAAATGGCCAAGAGCGCACCACACCTTAACTTTATTGGTATTGAAGTACACCGCCCTGGTGTTGGCGCATGTTTAATGGATGCTGATGAAGCAGGCATTACAAACTTACGTATTTTTGAGCATGACGCTGTTGAAGTATTTGCTGATTGTATTGCTGAGGGCAGCATTACAACGGTGCAACTATTCTTCCCTGATCCATGGCATAAAAAACGTCACCATAAGCGTCGTATTGTACAACCTGCATTTGTAGAGAGCTTGCGTAGCAAATTAAAAATTGGCGGTGTCTTCCATATGGCAACTGATTGGGAAAACTACGCAGAACATATGCTTGAAGTAATGCAAGCAGCGGAGCATTTTAAAAACCAATCAGAGACTAACGATTATGTGCCACGTCCTGATTTACGTCCCTTGACGAAATTTGAGCAACGCGGCCATCGTTTAGGTCATGGCGTTTGGGATTTAATGTTCGAGCGTATTAGCTAAATTAATCAAAACAACTTTAAAGGCAAAGCCATATATGAGCGCATTAACTAATCCAAGTTCACTTTTACTACGCAATAGTGCAAACCTAACGGCGGACTCTATTTTAGTAGTTAATTTTGTGCAAGATGGCTTTTTGTCACAACTGCGCCAGTTAAATCCAAACAGCAAGATCAGCGCTTTTAGCTACAACCATGCTAATGGCGAATTTGCTAAAAATATCAACACTATTGATGTTTGTGTTAGCCATGAGATAGCCGGTCAACACTTTGACCTCGTTATTTATTACTACCCAAAAGCAAAACCTGAAGCATTGATGACGTTGGACAATATTCGCGCGGTTATCAACCCAGACGCTGAGTTACTGGTGGTTGGTGAAAATAAAAGTGGTGTGAAATCGATCGAAAAGCAATTTAGTAGCCACTGTGAATACAGCAATAAAATCGACAGTGCCCGCCATTGTGCTTTGTATTTATTCACCGAGATAAAAACCTTAGCTGAGTTTGTTATTACTCGTTACCACAAACAATTTAATGTTGATGTGGCTGGCGTTAGTTTTAATGCCATTAGCGTACCTGGCGTATTTAATCACGGTGAACTTGATGGCGGTACTAAAATACTGTTAGAGAATGCACCTGAAATTAAATCTGGCAATGTGCTGGATTTTGGCTGTGGCGCGGGTCTTATTGCGACCTTCTTAGGTTTGAAAAATCCAGCTTTGAGTTTTACCTGTACGGATGTTAGTGCTCTTGCAGCTTATGCAACCACGCAAACATTGGCACTTAACGGTGTAAACGGTAGCGCTTTACTAAGTGATGGATTAGCAAATGTAACTGGAAAATTTGAGCTTATTATTTCAAATCCACCATTTCATACCGGTATTGCCACTGATTATACTGTTGCTGAACAGTTTTTAAGTGGTGCTAAACAGCACTTAACTAAGCAAGGCAAGTTAACTATTGTTGCAAACTGCTTCTTAAAATACCCGCCAATTCTAGAAACTCAGTTCGGTACTTATCAAGTAGTACACAAAACCAATAAATTTTCAGTGTATAGCAGTTAATTACAACTATTGCCTCACAAACGCTGCCAAATAATATAAATGGCAGCTTTTCAACAAAGTTATTATATTTTTTAGTCACTTTGATAGGTCTTTGCTAGACTTACAGCAACTCAATAAAAATTATATAACTGGGCCTTCATTACAATAATGCCTTTATCAACATCGCCAACAAGTATTCGCAAAGCCCTGATCAGTGCAGTCATGCTTGTTACTGCTTTGTGTTTATCGTTATCTATTTCTATTTCGACCTACCTTGATGTCAAAGAGCAAAAACAGTTAATCATCAATAAGCTCAATATCCTTGCAGAAATTATCGCCTTTAATGCCCAAGTAACCGTACTATTTGATGATAGAAAAACCGAAGAACAACGTCTTAAATCTTTCGAAAAAATTCCACTCGTTAAAAATATACATATTTACGCAATTGACGAAATTTCAAATAAAGCGGTATTTTTTACCAGCTTTAATGCACGAAAAACGCCACCAGTGCCGCTTCGGGTTGATAGTATTGAACAACTCCAACAGCCTAGGATCACTGAAGACTACGTAGAACTAATCAAGCCAATCACGTACGAAGGTGATATTAAGGGTTATGTGTATATTCGTGGCGGCCTAGAGCGCCTCAACGAGTATATCAACCAAAAAATTCTTATTGATATTCTTTTAACGTTATTCGTTTTAATACTGGTTTATTTTGTAGCAAAACGAATTCAAAAACGTATTGCCGACCCTATAGACCACTTAAGCAGATTACTGCAAGATGTCTCGAAAAATCATAATTACAACGCCCGAGCCCCAAAAACTAATATTACCGAAATCAACATGCTTTCGAACAGTTTAAACATCATGCTGACTCGCACGCAAAATCAAATAGAGCGCCATAAAAACGATAAGCAAGAAATTAAACAATTAAACCAAAGCTTAGAAGAAAAAGTAAACCAACGTACAATCGCGCTCAGAGAAGCAAATCAAGAGTTGCTAACAACCCTTGAACGGATGCATCAATACCAAAATCAGATTGTTGAAAGTGAAAAGATGGCCTCTTTAGGGCAAATGGTTGCAGGTGTTGCACATGAAGTAAATACACCTATTGGTTTAGGGATCACTGGCTCTACCCTGCTACGCGATAAACTGGCAGAAATAAGCCTAGGGTTTGAGCAAAAAACCTTAACCTCAAGTCAATTGAAACGTTTTATCGACAATGGTATAGAAAACTTAGATCTTATCTATCGGAATTTAAATCGCGCTGCGGAACTGGTATCCAGCTTTAAAAAAGTAGCGGTGAACCAAGATGGAGAGATTAATTCGCTGGTCAATATGCATGAGCTTATCACCAACGTGATGCTTTCAATGCGTACTGAATTAGAGAGCAAAGCTCCTAAAATCGTTATTCATTGTTCTGAACAATTGATGATCGAAAGTAAAGCAGGCCCGCTTCAGCAGATATTGCAGCAATTGTTAAGTAACTCGGTGATCCACGGCTTTAAAGATAATCAAAATAACGAAATCGAAATTACAGTGGAACGCAACGAAAGTAGCCTGAGCATTAACTATTATGATAATGGTATCGGGGTTGATAAAAGCGTTAAAAAACGCATTTTTGATCCCTTTGTTACCACTAAACGCGGCGAAGGTGGCAGTGGTTTAGGTATGCATCTAGTTTACAACTTAGTCACACAAGCCTTAGGTGGCAATGTTTATTTTGATGATCAAAATATAGAAGGCACACGCTTTATAATTACCTTGCCCTTAACTGAGGCAAGCAAATTATGAAACTAACGGGTTTATTACTGGCTCTGATGCTGTTGTTTCCAGCATTTTTACAGGCTAAATCACCTGAACAAGTCAAATCGGCATTTCTATTTCAGATTGCAAAATTCGTCGAGTTCCCCAAAGTTAACAATAAACAGGCTGTGACTTTTTGTTTTTATGACGTTGAACATGGAATTGGTGAGTTATTAAAGGATAATTCGAATCTTAAAATTAACGATATACCGATTGAAACAGTGTTAATTGATAAAAAACAGCAAATTTCTGAACTTTCTCGCTTTTGTGATATCACATACATTGATGAAATAATGGAAGATGATATAATTCCACTTTGGATCGATACCATTTCATTAAATACCTTAACAGTTGGTGAGAGTATCAATTTTTTAGAAAAAGGGGGCGTTGTCTCTTTGGTCCAAGAAGGGAATAAAATCCGACTGTATATCAATAAACAGCAGTTGTTGCGCAGCAGTTTTAAAGTGCAATCTCGGTTATTAGCTGTTTCTAAATTTCATCCGAATTGATTTTACTTGTTAACAATTGGATATACTCCTATAATCACTAGTATTCGGTTTTATAATACAATACCGAATTAATTGTAAATAAAATATTCCGAAAAAGGTTAATTAATAATGCAAACGCCAGTCATTCTGATTGTAGAGGATGAAGACGTAACTCGACTAAACCTCGTTAGTTTATTTGAAGCTGAAGGTTACAAAGTTATTGAAGCCATTGATGGCGATGACATGCATGACAAGCTTACAAATAATGATGATGTGAACCTTGTAGTTATGGACATCAACCTGCCAGGCAAAAACGGGCTAATATTAGCGCGTGAATTACGTCAAAAGCGTAACGTTGGACTTATTTTCCTAACCGGTCGTGATAATGATGTAGACCGTATTTTAGGCCTAGAAATTGGCGCGGACGACTATATTACTAAGCCGTTCAATCCTCGTGAATTAACTATTCGTGCTCGTAACTTGCTTTCACGTACTGCCCTTGGCGGTGAAGAATCAAGCCTTGAAACAAATGGTGTGATCACTTTCAATGGCTGGGAACTTGACGAAAATAGCCGCTGTTTAACATCACCAAATGGTGATGCCAAACGTTTACCTAAAGGTGAATACAGAGCACTACGTTTAATGCTTGACTCTCCAGGCCGTATTTTTAGTCGTGAGCAGCTAATCAAGCATATGACTGGTCGTGAGTTACGTGCAAATGACCGTACTGTTGATGTAACGATCCGTCGTATCAGAAAGCATTTTGAAAGTGATAACAGCACATCTGAGCTTATCAGCACCATCCATGGTGAAGGTTATCGTTTCATTGGTAAAATCGATAGTTAATATCCGTTCTACCAAGTAATGACAGCATTAACGTTCTAATTGCTGTAAGAATAAATGAAGGGCATGTTGCCCTTCATTTATTTTATCTGCCAATATTGTTAGCCAAGTATTTAATACTTCATCACTTTCTTCAATCGCACCATGTTCCATGATCTTAGCGTGTAACTGTACATCATTTAAACCAACTGAACCTGCAGCACCTTTAAGCTTATGTGCGACGGACTTATACTCTTCACGGTCACCAGCTGCTAATGACGTTGCTAACTCTTGCTGATACTGTGGATTTAGCTTTTCAAATAAACTGCTGCTGCGCTTAAATGTTACTATGCCCATCGAATTAACAAAATCTTCAATGGTTTCAACATCAAGTAACTCTACATTGATATTTTCACTGGCTTCTTTGCTAACCGTCAGGCGTGTTTCATCAGACTGTTGTAGATGTTTAATATCAAATAGTTCAGCCAGCATTTTATCAAGCTTCGTGGTATTGATAGGTTTAGCTAATGCGCCTTGAATTGAGATCCCTTGTAACTCTTCTTCGGCGCTACGCACATTAGCCGTAAGGGCGACAATAGGTAACTTATCAAAATGGCTATCGGCACGGATCTGTCTTGCTACTTCATCGCCATTAATATCTGGCAGTTGCATATCTAGCAGTACTAAATCCAGATCATCCTCAGTTTCAACAAACGACAATGCATCTTCACCGGTTTCAGCCCAGATAACTTCATGACCACGTTGCTCAAGTAAGTTAGTGGCGATTTCAGCATTAAGCGGCACATCTTCAACTAGCAAGATATTCAAACTACGGCCAACATAACTTTGTTCAGCCGGAGCGATACAAAGCGCCAGCGGTATTTCAACCACAAAACAGCTGCCCTCTCCTTCGGTACTGCTTACATGTAATTGTCCTTTCATTGCTGTAACCAAAGCCTTGGTGACCGCTAAACCAATACCTGATCCTATCGCATTAGTACCATTTAAATCCGGCGCTTTATAATACATATCAAAAATACGATGTAATTGCTCTTGTGGAATACCTTGCCCGGTATCTGTTACTTTCATGACTAACCACGCGCCATCCGCACGGTTTTCCCGAACACACGCTAATTGAACTTTACCTTGTTGGGTAAATTTAACCGCATTATTTATTAAATTCCACACCACTTGGCGTAATCGGGTCGGATCTAGTTGCGCATAAATATCCAACATACCTTTGCGCTTAATTTCAAACTCTAGGCCTTTTTGTTCAGCAATTAATCCAGCAAAGTTAACCACATCATTAATAAAATCAGAGACGTTTATTGAGTCGGTAACAATATCGAGTTGTTCGCGATCTATCTTATCTAAATCTATAATATCATTAAAAATATTTCCTAATGTTTCAGCACTAGAAAATACTGTATTACACCAACTACGTTGCTGCTTATCCAAGTCGGTGTCTAGCAACATCCGGGTTAAACCCACAATACCATTGAGCGGAGTTCGTAATTCATGACTTAGGGTGGCAATAAATTTCCCCTTGTCTTTATAAGCGGTTTCAAGTGCTTGAGCAGCTTCTTTACGGCTGGTGATGTCGCGGCCAAACGCTAATAAACCAATGTAGTCACCGTCATCATTAATAAATGGGAGCTTGCGCATTTCAAACCAACGGTTTTCATTGCCTACAGGGTATTCAACATCAAGCGTTAATGCGGCGTGAGTTTTTTCGACTTTGTTATCAGTTAGTAATACTTCCGGTAAGAATTGCGTTGGATAAATTTCCTCTGCAGTTTTACCTATTAACTCGTCACTTGATTTACCCATCACCTCTTCAAACATTTTATTACAACCGGCAAAAACACCATTGTTATCACGGTAATAAAATAAATCAGGCGATGAATCAACAATAGAGCGCAGTAACATGCCTTGTTGAGCAAGCTCTTGCTGGGTTTTTTTACGCTCGACGATTTCTCGTCTGAGTTCTTCGATTGCACGGTGTTTGGCATGAAATGCCATTTTACGTTCATCTATCTCTACATTTAAGCGATTGATATTATCTTTTAAAGTTTGATTTAATAATTTTTCTTGCTTGGTGGCACTATCTAAATACGCATAGGAAGCATCTAACTGGCGAATTGAATTGATCAACACACTGATAATAATGGGCGACACTACTGCAGTAAAAAACATTACGGCAAGCACATCAACGAGCATCACCTCGCCCACTGCAACATAATAAAACATACACGACAATATTAATGCCAAGACTAATAGTAATGCATAACAGATAGTTGCGGTTTTGAATTCACCGAATCGAGTAATTAAACTGGAAAGTGTTCGAGCCCATGGACTCAAAGAGGAATCGATCATATATAAATCTGTCTCTTAACTATACATATAAGTATATAAAAAATCAGCTGACTACACAGCTACAAAAAAACCACTAGTGCTAATATGTTAGCATTTTTGCATTAACTATTTTCATGTTCCGCGACGAAAACAGAAAATTTTCATCTACCACGTATTTTTTATTTATTTCGTGTAAAATATCGCGCTTTACAATTGCCAATAACGAGATTTTTCATGCAAAGCAACATGCCCGATATAGCAGATACGGCTCCCGCCTTACAAACAGGTAAATTAGACTGGGTTGGTATGGCTGATATTGAACTGCCTTTTTTATTTGAATCTCGTGATCTTGCGCCTATTAATGTCAACGCTAAAGCTCGTGCTTTTGTTAATCTTCACAAAGAAGACGCAAAAGGTATTCATATGTCGCGGTTATTTTTAGCGCTCGATACCTTATCAACTGAGCAGCAGGTAAACCCCACAACGATTGCTCAAGCACTAGATACTTTTATTTCCAGCCATGAAGGGTTATCGGATCAAGCTAAAATTGAATTTAAGTTTGAACTACCGCTGCGCAGAAAATCACTCCTTAGCGGCAAAGCGGGTTGGAAAAGCTACCCGTTAACCATAGTGGCAAAAATTGACCGCGGTGTACTTAGTTTTGAGTTAAGCCTTGATGTAACTTACTCATCAACTTGCCCATGCTCAGCGGCATTAGCTCGCCAACTTATTCAACAAGCCTTTGTTGAAAAGTTTCAGCAGCATACTCTTAGCCATGAAGAAGTGGTCAACTGGCTTGGCAGTACCGATGGCATAATCGCCACACCGCATTCTCAACGCTCTATTGCCAATGTAAAAGTCAAACTAGATAGCAGCATCCGTGAGTTTGATATTTTAAGCTTGATCAATACTCTTGAAGATGAGCTTAAAACCCCTGTACAAGCGGCAGTTAAGCGTGAAGATGAGCAAGAATTCGCCCGTTTAAATGGTCAAAATCTGATGTTTTGTGAAGATGCTGCGCGTAAAATCAAAGCCGTGTTAGAAGATGCACAATACGCCGATTACTGGTTACAAATAAACCATTATGAATCTCTGCATGCCCATGATGCTGTAGCGATTGCAGTAAAAGGAATTGCTGGCGGATACCAGCCATAACTTAGCTGTTATAAAGTGTAACTTCATTACAACTGGGCACGTAAATTGCTAAGTAATTTATAGTGTCAATTTGTTGTTGTGGAGTTACCGTATGGAATTCGCTTTATTATCAATTTTAGTATTAGTCGTAGGGGCATCTGTTGTTGCGTCAAAGTTTACCGATGATGGCGGAAACCCTTACCCATTCACGCGTAAAACCAGTGTATTTACGCAAGTTGAAAGCTCATTTTTAAACCTTTTAGAACGTGCTGTAGGCGATCAATATAAAATTGTTAGCCGTGTAAAATTAATCGATATCATTGATTGTAAAAAAGGTTTATCTGCTAAAGCTAAACGTGCTGCAATCGCTAAAGCAAAAAACAAACAACTGGATTATGTGCTGATTGATAAAGAAAAGATGACGATTGTGGCAGCGGTTGACTTAGTAAACAACGCCAATAAAGATGGTCATAAAGCACAACGAGACTGGTTTGTTAATGGTGCACTTGAAGCTGCTGGCATTCCACATATCCGTATGAAAGTTAAATCTGGCTATCGGCCATCAGAAGTACGCGAAGCAATTATGTTTAAGCTTGGCAAGCCGACAGCACAAAGTAGTCGCCCGACACGCAACCGTGTTACTAAGCCGGCGGTACTATCTCCTTCGCAAGCTAAAGCCCATTCCACAGCTTTAGCTGAAATATAAGTTTTCTTAAACGATAAAATGCGAGCTTTTAAGCTCGCATTTTTGTTTTTTATCGCTAACTTCACGTATAATCTAAACATCTAATTAGAGGAATTTAAAATTATGAATGTCGGTATTATTGGCGCGATGGAGCCAGAAGTTAAAATTTTGCGTGAAGCAATGCAAAATCCACAAATTCTAACTAAAGCAGGTTTCACTTTTTATACAGGTGAATTAGCTGGTAACACTGTGACTTTAGTGCAATCAGGTATTGGTAAAGTCGCCTCTAGTATTGCAACAACGTTATTGATTGATAATTTTCAACCAGACTGTGTGATCAACACAGGCTCTGCCGGTGGTTTTGATCCATCTCTGAGTGTTGGCGACGTGGTAATTTCATCTGAGGTACGTCATCATGATGTTGATGTAACCGCTTTTGGTTATGAAATTGGCCAAGTACCACAGATGCCTGCTGGTTTTGCCGCTCACCCTAAATTAATCGAGGCTGCACAACAAAGTGTTGAAAGCATCAGTGACGTGAAGACCCTGATCGGCTTAATTTGTACTGGCGATTCATTTATGTGTGATCCGGTGCGTATTGATAAAGCCCGCGCGGACTTCCCTACTATGTTAGCTGTAGAAATGGAAGGCGCTGCCATTGCACAAGTATGCTTTTCTTTAGCTACACCGTTTGTAGTGATCCGTTCAATGTCTGATATTGCAGGTAAAGAGTCACCACAGTCATTTGAAGAATACCTAGAAACCGCTTCAATAAACTCATCAAAAATGGTGGTCGCATTACTAGAAAAGCTGACTACGGTAACGCTATAAGGTGTTACTCAATTTAGTTCAGCAACATTTGGACTTTATTGTATTTATATTAGCGCTCCTTGCTGAGCGCTTTTTACCTTTGGTAAGCTGGTATCACCCAAATACATTTTTAATTGCGGTATTTAGAGCACTTGGGAAGCGCGTTTTTCGAAAGAGTGAACCTGCAAGTTACCAATATTTGTCATCTTCGTTATGTTTCACCTTAGTCATTTTAGTGATCATGACCTTGGTAATCTTACTGCTTGAATTTGCCTATTACCCTGAACTATTAGCTGGGTTAATTTTATACCTCAGCCTAGAGTGGCGAAGTGTAGAAAGTAAAGCGCTGCGCATTGCACGACTCGTTAAACAAAATCAAAAGTCTACAGCCCGAGAGTTATTAAAACCACTACTTGCTCGCCAGGTTGATAAATTATCAGGCCCTGGTCTTTGCAAAGCCATTATGGAAACGCTGATCTTAAGAGTGGCTCGTCATTACTTTAGCGTTATTTTCTTTTATCTACTATTTGGCCCTATGGCTGCACTGGCTTATCGCCTACTGACTTTGATCCACCAAGCTTGGCGCAAAGATATTTTGCCTAATAGCCCATTTTTAAAATCACTCAGTTGGCTATTATATATTCTTGAGTGGTTACCTACCCGGATATTGGCGCTGACTGTTGCAGCAAGTAAAGCCAGTAAATTGAGCGTTCATTATATTAAGCATTATGGACGGCATTTTTATCAAACAAATAGTGGCTGGTTATTAAGTTGTTGTTCGGCCTCTGTTGGTGTGCAACTCGGTGGCCCTGCCATATACCAAGATACTCGATTTGATAAAATGCGTATTGGTACTGAGCGTTTACCACAGGCTGATGATATTGCGGTATTGATCAATCGGCTAAATCAAGCGCGTGGCTTTTGGTTACTGGTTATATTTGGCATCGAAATCATTAAAACAATGTTGTAGATCACAAAGAGTAAAAAACCAGCCGAAGCTGGTTTTTAAACTGAATTTTCATTCTTTACCTATTAAGCACAGGTAATATTTGCAAACTTACGTTTGCCAACTTGATAAATAGCTGTGCTGCCTTTTGCAATTTCAAGCTTAGTATCAGTGACCTTTTCTTCGCCATTGATTTTAACTGCGCCTTGTTTGATCATTCGCATAGCTTCTGATGTACTCGCAACTAAGCCTGCTTCTTTAAGCAAATTAGTAATAAATACGGTATCTTCATCAATCGTTACTGTCATATCTGGGATATCATCCGGTAACGCATTTTTTTGAAAACGTTTAATAAAATCTTCATGCGCACCAACAGCTGCTGCATCGCTGTGAAAACGAGCAATCATTTCTTTTGCTAAATCGATTTTAATATCACGCGGATTAGTACCTTGTGCAACCTTTTCTTTGAGCGCAGCAATTTCGTCAATTGATAAGCTACTTAGCAAATCATAATAACGCCACATCAGCTCATCACTAATAGACATGATTTTACCAAACATATCGTTAGGGGCATCAGTAATACCAATGTAGTTACCTAATGACTTAGACATTTTTTGCACACCGTCGGTGCCCTCAAGTAAAGGCATCATTAATACGGTTTGTGGTTTTTGCCCTTCGTCTTTTTGTAGCTCACGACCCATTAATAGATTAAAGCGTTGATCAGTACCACCGAGCTCAACATCAGCTTCAAGTGCCACTGAATCCCAACCTTGCACTAATGGATACAAAAACTCATGAATCGCAATTGATTGTCCGCCAGCATAACGCTTTTTAAAATCATCACGTTCTAGCATACGAGCAACAGTTTGACGTGCTGCTAGCTTGATCATCCCTGCAGCGCCTAAATTCTCCATCCAAGTTGAATTAAAAGCAACCGTGGTTTTAGCCGGATCCAGAATTTTAAATACTTGTTCTTTATATGTTTCAGCATTTGCCAATACATCTTCACGGGTTAGTGGCTTACGAGTTACATTTTTACCCGTTGGGTCACCAATCATACCGGTGAAATCACCAATTAAGAAAATCACTTCATGACCTAAGTCTTGGAAGGTTTTCATTTTATTAATTAGCACAGTGTGACCTAAGTGTAAGTCAGGTGCTGTTGGATCAAAACCAGCTTTGATCTTTAGCTTTTTACCAGACTTTAGCTTTTCGACTAACTCGTCTTCAATTAATATTTCTTCAGCACCGCGTTTTATCTCTGCTAGAGCGGTTTGTAAGTCCACTATGTATTACTCCAAAAAATTCAGTCAATCTGGTGATTCTAGCGTAAATCCGCGCCAGTTTAAATCTACAAAACACTGGTATTAACGCTTTATTAAGTATATCCTGCAATATTAGTGATTAATTATCTTGACAGCAGGAAAAGGCACGTTATGGTTCGCGTTGTGCACACTCTCCCAAAAAAACACAAATTGCTTATTCTAGGCTTGGTTTCTGCTATTGCTGCTTTAACACTCATTCCTTCAGAAAAAGCCACCGCCTCTAAAGACAATAGCGCTGATGCGCTAGAAATTGGCAAGCGCTACGAATTACAAATTAAAGTTGATGATAACGAAAAATTAACTGAATTAAATTCGCAAGAAGATGCAGCAAAATTCCCAGAATACAATCTAGTCGATTTTGAAGTAAAGAACGGTGACAATTTAGCACTTATTTTCAAACGCGCCGGCTTTTCAGCGCAAACCGTTCATAAACTGCTTAATACCAATGCAGAAACACGTAAACTTAGTAAAATTCACCCTGGTGAAACATTAAGCTTTGCTACCGCCGAAGATGGTTCTTTGGCACAGTTACGTTATGTGATTTCAAAAACAGATACCCTATTCGTTACATTAAATGAAGAAGGTAACTACGATACGTCTATTGATAGTAAAGAAATTGAAACATTAACTAAATCAACAGGCGGAGAAATTACCAACAGCTTTTGGACCTCAGGTATTGCTGCTGGTTTAAGTGAACGGCAAATAATGAACTTTGCTGACATATTCGGTTGGGATGTGGATTTTGCCAATGATATCCGTAAAGGCGATCAATTTGGTTTAATCTATGAATCGCATTATGTTGATGGCGAGTTTATTGGCACAGGTAAAATTATTGCTGCTGAGTTTATTAACCAAGGTCAACGTTACGCGGCTATTCGTCACAGCGATGGTACTTTTTACACGCCTGAAGGGCGTAGTATGAAAAAAGCATTTTTACGTGCACCGGTTAACTTTAAATATATAAGCTCAAGCTTTAATCCGCGTCGCTTACACCCTGTAACAGGACAAGTAAGAGCACACCGTGGCATTGACTACGCAGCTCGTACCGGAACGCCAGTAGTTGCGTCGGGTAATGGTAAAGTAATTAAAGCCGGTTACAGTAAGTATAATGGTAACTATATATTTATTAGTCACGGCACACAGTACGTCACTAAATACCTACACCTTAACAAGAAACTAGTTAAAACTGGTCAAAAAGTTAAGCAAGGTCAAAAAATTGGTACTGTCGGCTCCACCGGTCGTGTAACAGGCGCACACTTACACTACGAGTTTTTGGTTAACGGCGTTCACCGTAACCCTAAAACGGTTAAGTTACCGAAGTCAGAGCCACTGCCTCGCGACGAGCTTGCTAAGTTTAAACCAATCGCAGATAACTTCTTAGCGCAGCTAGAGCGCAACCGAGAGCTACAGTTAGCGCTTAAGTAAAGCGGTCAGCGAAAAATATAAGCCGTTGTTATGTAAATAGCAACGGCTTTTTGTTGAACTGTTTGATGTGATGCGCTCCGGTTGTATTCGCAAATTAATGTTGCAATAGAACTTGCATGTGCTGCCTCATATCTACTTTTATAGTTTTGAAAGTTAAGCAAACGTCACCTGATAAACGGCTATGAGCGAAAATTGAATATTTTATTGATTGAAATTTAGCCATGCGATTATTAATATCGCAATTTTCTCCGATAACATTAGTGACCGCCGTTTTGGTGTGCTAAAAAACCACCAAAATGGGACAAATAGATTGTTACGTTTCAGAATGAGCATTGAAGATATAAACAAAAAAGCCAAATCATTAATAGATGAAACTTGGAAAGATAACTCCAAGTGGCATCAAAACTTTGATGAGGCAAAAAGCATTCTTGAGCAAGTCTTACATAACCATACTGATGATGAGCTAACTCTCATAAACTATGGAACTGTTCTATGTGATATGGGCAAACATCAAGAAGCGGCTGAATATTTTAAAAAAGCAATAGATCAAGGCAGTAATAACAAACATGCATTTTACAATTTAGGTGTAGCGCTTATGAATTGTTCAACTGACGAAAATGCAATGTTCTACATGAAAAAAGCAAAATCAAAACAAGCTTGTGCTCTAACCTGGGAGGCTTACTTTGATCCAATGGGGCACTAATAACTTAACAAGATGGGTTTATTATCCATACAAAGCGTTTAAACATCGTTCAGACCATGTGGCCTTCACGGGAAACCCAAAGCTGCGTGACTGTTGTGGGATCGCAGAGTAACGAGCATAGATAAATATTCAAAGATTGATATCTACCGTTACAATTTTTTCGTTGTGTTTCGCGGTGCTCAACCCAACCTACACAGTCCATTTAAACACGAGCTTATCACTTACAACTTAAAGCTTACCGCTCCTAGACCTTAAAACTGGCAGCTACGCTCTACCTCACCAACACATAAATCAATTGCACAACCAATGAAATCATCACTAATGGCCAAATGTATTTGGCGTATTTAGTCGCACCATCTAGGCCCATTTTAGACTGATACTTTTCAAGTAGTGGCACAAGAATGATTAATGCAACAAACAGTGAAATTAAAATCACGAAGATATTCATACCATTCCTATTTAATAAAATATCTATCGAGTATACCTAGGGTCTGTTTATCTTTCGAGGTTAAATTTGCAGCTGCGCGTTTGGTTTTTAGGCAAGGCAGAGCCTATGTAGTGTGGTTATTCCCCATAAATAGGAGATAACTCGGCATAAATGCCAAACACGCGCTGCCCGAAGGGTTCTGCCTAGGGGCGATTAACTCTTTGTTGCTCGATTTTTACTTAGCCCACTAGGTTACAAATCTCGCGCCGTGATTAAATCGCCCCTAGTTTGAACAAATTTTAACCATGAAAGGTCAACAGACCCTAAGCGCAAAAAAAAAGCGCAGTAAATACTGCGCCAGTCGGTTGGAAGTAAAAGTTACCTCACCATACTCAGCTCGCTGGGTATGGTTTAAGATTTGTTTAACCTACCAGAGCTAACAAGATACCTGCAGCCACAGCACTACCCAGTACTCCCGCAACATTTGGTCCCATTGCATGCATTAATAAGAAATTATGCGGATTATTCTCCAGACCCACTTTATTAACTACGCGTGCAGCCATTGGCACAGCTGATACACCAGCCGCGCCGATGAGTGGATTGATTGGTGATTTAGAGAACTTGTTCATACCTTTTGCCATAAATACACCTGAAGCTGTACCAATTGCAAAAGCCAAGGCGCCGAGTACCAAAATACCAATTGTTTCTACGGTTAAAAACTTATCTGCAGCAAGCTTAGAGCCTACAGCTAAACCAAGGAAAATAGTGGTGATATTTATGATCTCGTTTTGTGCACTATTACTTAAACGGTCAACCACACCAGACTCTCGCATCAAGTTTCCTAAACAGAACATGCCTACCAGTGGCGTTGCTGCTGGTAAAAACAAAATCGTTAAACTCAATACCATTAACGGAAAAATAATTTTTTCCTTTTTTGATACGGTGCGTAACTGTGGCATTTGAATTTTACGTTCTTCTGGTGTGGTTAAAGCCCGCATAATTGGCGGCTGAATAATTGGCACCAACGCCATATATGAGTATGCAGCTACGGCGATAGCACCCAATAAATCAGGAGCAAGTTTTGAGGCTAAGAAGATTGCCGTCGGGCCATCTGCACCACCTATAATCGCAATTGCTGACGCATCTTGTAAAGAAAACTCAAAACCTGGTACATAGTTTAGTAAAATTGCGCCAAACAAGGTTGCAAAAATACCAAACTGAGCTGCAGCACCTAGCAATAACATACGAGGATTAGCTATCAAGGCACTAAAATCAGTGAGTGCACCAACACCCATAAATATTAATAATGGGAATACACCGGTATCAATCCCAATATGATAAACGTAATACAGCAAACCACCGGGGTCTGATAAGCCCGCTACGGGGATATTTGTTAATATTGCCCCAAAGCCAATTGGTAATAATAATAACGGCTCAAAGTTGCGCGCAATTGCCAGATACAACAATAAACACCCTACTGCGATCATAATAAGCGCAGGAAATGTAAAATTAGCAATACCTGTTGCTTGCCAGAGGTTTAATAATGCTTCCATCCTCTGAGCTCCTAAGCTAGTGCTATCATAGCGTCACCCGTTGCCACTGAATCACCTTCAGCAACAAGAATTTCAGCAATAGTACCGGTGTGGGTTGCACGAATTTCAGTTTCCATTTTCATCGCTTCCATGATGATCACTACATCGCCTTCATTTACCGTTTGACCCGCTTTCACCTTGATTTTAAAGATGTTACCAGCAAGTGGAGCGTTAAGTGTTTCGCCGGAAGCAACTGACGCCGATTGTGGAATATGCTCACTATCTTTAAGTGTTACTTCTTTAAGCTCACCGCCTTGTGCAACCACTACATCATAAACTTTACCATCTACTTTTACGCTGTACTGCTCTGCTTTTACTGTGTTGCTGTTACTTTTTTTATTGCTAACTGGTTGTTCTTTATTAGCAGATTCAGCACTTGGCACAGCTTCGAATGCATCTGGGTTATTACGATTCTTAATGAATTTCAACCCAATTTGTGGGAATAATGCATACGTTAACACGTCATCAATCTGCTCATCCGCTAAGCTTAAACCTTGCTCTTGTGCTTCTTTTAATAGCTCAGCTTGGAGTATTTCTAGTTCTGGTTGCAATAAATCAGCTGGGCGGCAAGTAATGACTTCTGCGCCATTAAGTACGCGCTCTTGTAACTCTTTATTCATCGGCGCAGGAGTTACGCCATACTCACCTTTTAGCACTCCGGCAGTTTCTTTGGTGATAGTTTTATAACGCTCGCCCGTCAATACGTTTAATACTGCTTGTGTACCAACAATTTGTGATGTTGGTGTAACTAACGGTAAATAACCTAAGTCTTCACGTACACGTGGGATCTCAAGTAATACTTCATTCAATTTATCCGCAGCACCTTGCTCTTTAAGCTGGTTTTCCATATTAGTTAACATGCCACCAGGCACTTGCGCTAATAAAATACGGCCATCAACACCTTTTAAGCTGCCTTCAAACGCGGCATATTTTTTACGAACATCACGGAAATAAGCAGCAATCTCTTCGAGTTGATTTAAATCCAGCTCAGTATCACGTTCAGTACCTTCAACAATCGATACAATCGTTTCAGTTGCGCTGTGCCCGTAAGTCATACTCATTGATGAAATTGCGGTATCAAGCATATCAATACCAGCATCAATCGCTTTTTGGTAAGTAGCAGTACTTAAACCTGTTGTGGCATGACACTGCATTGCAATTGGGATAGAGACTGTTTCTTTTAACGCTTTGATTAACTCTTCTGCATCGTATGGTTTAAGCAAACCGGCCATGTCTTTAATACAAATTGAATGACAGCCTAACTCTTCAAGCTGCTTGGCAAGCGTTAACCACATATCAAGTGTATGAACCGGGCTTACTGTGTACGAAATTGTACCTTGTGCATGTGCGCCAACTTTAATTGCAGCTTTAATAGCCGTTTCAAGATTACGAACATCGTTCATCGCATCAAAAATACGAAACACATCAACACCATTTTTGTGCGCTCGCTCTACAAATTTTTCAACAACATCATCGGCATAATGACGATAGCCTAAAAGGTTTTGACCACGTAATAACATTTGCTGTTTAGTATTTGGCATAGCTTTTTTAAGAGCACGAATACGCTCCCAAGGATCTTCACCCAAATAACGAATGCATGAATCAAAAGTAGCCCCACCCCATGATTCGATCGACCAATAACCTGCATCATCTAATTTTTGTGCAATCGGTAGCATGTCATCCAAACGCATACGCGTTGCTAATAATGATTGATGCGCGTCCCTAAGTACTAATTCTGTTAATTTTAATTTAGCCACAAGTCACTCCTTATAGTTTTTGTTTATTTTTGTATTGAGCTATGGCTGCACTTATCGCAGCGATGTGTTCACTTGATACACCTGATGCTTTGATTGACGGTGTACGCGTTGGCGTTGTTGCAACCGGCTGTTCAAAACGACTCGCTAATTTAGACATAATGGTAATTGCTGAAATCAACAACGAAAGAAAAACGAAAACGCCCACCATCCCGGTGATCATTAAGTTTGCTGCTGTAGCAAGTAACTGACCTATATCCATCCTGCTCCCCCCTGATTATTTCCACCCAGCCCCGCTAGGTAAAAAATCACTTTATTTAAATAATTATGCAACAATCATAACAAAGAAAAAGACCAAGTCCAACACTTTGTAAATTGGTAAAACCAATTAATACAAAGCTAACATATGCTCAGCAAAGTTAACACTCTACATTTTGCTATAATTTCATAGGATATAGATGATAAAAATACTGAATATAGCTATAACTTATAAGTAAAAGCTTATCCGCAGCTGGAAAACCTACCGACTGAACGACTGAACAACCGCTTGATTAAATACAAAATGGCTCAAAAATGAAATTGGTCTTACCAAAAAACGACTTAAATATTGATTTTTAGAGCGTCGAGTATAAGTTACAGATAAAGCTGTAAATAATTCCCACCTAATTTATGAAGAGAAATGAAATAAACCCCTATAACATTGATAATAAAGGATTTAAATACATGGCATGTAACTAGCATTATTTACTCTGAACAAATTTACAAACCAAGGAGACGACAATGTTACGCTGGACAATTACATTTCTAGTTATTGCACTTATTGCTGCAGTGTTAGGTTTTGGTGGTATCGCAGGTGCCGCAGCAGGAATTGCTAAGATTATCTTTTTTATCTTTATTGTATTGTTAGTTATTTCACTCGTTTCAGGTGCATTGCGCGGCAATGTCCCTAAGTGATAACAATTTATTTTAAATAACAACACATTTATTATTTTTACAAGGAATTACATTATGAAATCGACAACTATTAAAACCGCTGTGATCGCTTTATTCGCTAGTTTTTTTATCATGGGTTGTGAAGACAATCATGCAGAAGAGGCCGGTGAGCGCATCGATGAAGCTGTTACCGACGTACAAAACAAAGTAGAAGACGCCTGTGAAGAAGTAAAAGAAGGCGTTAACGCTAAAGAGACTAACTGTTAATAAATATATTCAAGATTAAAAAGCGGCTTCCGAAGCCGCTTTTTTATTTAAGCTACTGTTTAAAAACAATCTTTTTATCTACCCTGCCGTATTTCATTCGTTTTACATTTCAAACTTTTCAAAATTTTATATTTTGACGCTTTAAATTATTTGTATGTCCCAACTTAATGACTATCTTTAAAAAGCTAAGAGGAAGCATCTGCAATGTGCTTCCTGTTGTATTTAGCCTAATTATTATAAATATTTGGGAGATTACAATGTTAAAAAGTAGAATTTCATCTGCAGTGAAATATGCACTTAGTGCAGGGGTTGTCTCAACCGCACTCATCTATTCACCACTTTCCACAGCACAAGAAACTGAAGTCGACAAAGACGTCGAAGTTATTTCTGTTACAGGTAGCCGTATTCGCCAACCAGGAGCTGTTTCCGCTAGTCCTATCATTTCCATTGGAGAAAAAGAACTTGGTTTTCAACAAGAACCTGAAGTTGAACAAATATTAAGAAACTTACCAGCAACAGTACCTGGTGATGGTAGTAACGTTAATAATGGTTCTGGCGGTGCAGCTACAATAAACTTACGCGGTCTTGGTGCTCAACGCTCATTAGTATTAATGAATGGCCGTCGTATGATCCCATATAACTATAATGGTGCCGTAGATAGTTCAACCATCCCCAGTGCATTAATTGAACGAATTGATATTGTTACCGGTGGAGCATCTGCCGTTTATGGTTCTGATGCAATAGCGGGCGCTGTCAACATAGTGCTAAAAGATGATTTCCAAGGGGTGGTTTTTGACGCCAAACATTCAGAAACTGGCGATGGTGACGGTGATAAAGACAGCTTCAGTATTACTCTGGGTTCTAATCTTGAAGATGACAAAGGTAATGTAGTGTTATCGCTAGGTTGGACACAACGAGATCAAATTTTATTAGGTGATAGACCATTAGGCCTGCTAGGAATTGAAACTAAAACGGGTGCTAACTATGAACAATTCTTAAATGGCGAGCCGCCAATCCCAGCTCCTGATGCATGTAGTGGTCCAAACTCCGTCGAAAGTGGTGGATCTACCACCGCTTTTCCTACTCGATTTACAATTGTTGGTGCTGGCGGTAATGGTAGTGGCCAATTCAGAAATGATGGCACATTAGCCGCTACTGAGTGTAGTGTATTCAACTTCAACCCATACAACTTCTATCAAACACCATCTGAACGCTATTCAGCAACAGCTATTGGTAATTACTACCTGACAGATGATCACCAAGTTTATTCATCTGTGAACTTTACTAATACCAGTGTTGATACCCAAGTAGCTCCTTCTGGTACTTTTGGATCTGTGTTCAATTTACCATTAGCCAATCCATTAATAGGCGATCAAGCAAGGCAATTTATGATCGATGGCGCTACGGCTGCTTTAGGTGAAGGAAGTTTAGATACATCTAATTGGCAAGACATAAATGGCAATGGTATTGTTGATGAAGCTGACTACCTGTCAGTTCAACTTAGAAGACGTACATTAGAGCTTGGCGCTCGAACAGAACGATTTGACAGCACTCAATTTCAAATGGTGACTGGGGTTACAGGTTACTTTTTAGATGATTGGCAATATGATGCAAGCTATCAATATGGTGAATCTAACCGAACAACTGTTCGTGGTGGTTACACCAACTTAACTAACATTCAAAACGCGCTTGATACTACAGATGGCGTTACTTGTAAAAATGGTGATTCTAGTTGTGTTCCTATCAACTTATTTGGTGGTTTTGGTTCAATCACCGAAGAAATGGCAGGTTATGCACAAGCAATTGCATTGCAACAACAAAAATACAGCCAAGAAGTTTTCACTGCTAGTGTAAATGGCTCATTCGACTTTATTGAAATTCCGGGCGCTGGCGCACCACTGGCAATGAGTTTTGGCTATGAAAAGCGTAAAGAAAAAGGCTTATTTGAGCCTGACGAATGTTTAAAGCTTGCTCCAGCAAGCTGCCAAGGTGGTGCTGGCGGTAATCAACTTCCAATCTCTGGCGGTTTCTCCGTTGATGAGTTATTTATGGAAGGCTACTTGCCGGTATTAGATGGGTTACCAGGTGCTGAAACGCTTGATGTTGAGTTTGGTTTTCGTTGGGCTGATTATGATACAGTTGGTAGCAATGAAACCTGGAAGTTAGGCTTTAATTGGCGTCCAGTCAGCGATATTTTAGTCCGCGTCATGCAACAACAAGCTACTCGTGCACCTAATGTTGGTGAGATTGCATCCCCTGTAGTCACAGGATTAGATAATGCTCAAAGTGACCCGTGTTCAGTAGCTAATGCAGGTAATATTGATGAAACATTAAAACAGCTTTGTATATCAACTGGAATGACTGAAGCGCAAGTTGGTAATGTGCAAAATGTTATTTCAGGGCAAGTACAAGTTATTAGCGGTAGTGATCCTCTGAATCCTCCGGGGGCCGAAGAAGCAGACACATTTACAGCAGGTATTGTGTGGACGCCTGAGTTTGATGCGCTTGAAAACTTTACAATCACATTAGATTACTATGATATTGATATTAGTAATATTATTGGCAACTTTTCTGCTCAAGAAATTCTTGATGCTTGTTATGTACTTGGCGATACCAATGAGTGTGCAAAAATAAATAGAATTGGTGGTGATTTAACAATTGCTGGAGCTGGTATAGAACAGTTCACCACTAACTTGAAAAGCCAACGTGCTGAAGGTATCGAACTTGGTTTTAACTTTGCTGTACTAATGGACGAAATGGGCGAATTGCAATTTTCAGGTAATATCAATAAATATCTAACACAGGAGTCACAAAGCTCAGACACAGCTAGAATAATCGATTGTAAAGGTTACTTCAGTACCAGTTGTGACCCTGTATCAGAGCTTCGTTGGGTGCAACGTACTAGCTGGGTATGGGAAGATTTAACAATGTCATTACAATGGCGTCATATAGATGGCGTTGAAGTAGAGCCGATTGAAGCCCCGAATGTTTTTGAAGATTTTAGAAGCATTGACAGCTACGACTACTTTGATTTATTTGCTAGTTATTACGCAACAGAAAACATTGTAGTTAATTTCGGTATAGATAATATTTTTGAAAAAGAACCACCTGTCGTTGGTGGTGAAGCTGGCGATACCAGCTCTAACTCAGGTAATACATTCCCAAGTAACTATGATGTACTTGGCCGCAAATTTAAAATGGGCATTAAAGTCCAATTTTAAATAAATCCTTTCAGTTGCATTAACATGCACCGCACTTTATGCGGTGCATGTTTATAATTTATTACAATGGCTATGCTCTCGCTTCTAGCATTAGTCGCTTCATGTCACGTACTGCTTTATCTAATCCATCAATGGCTGCGCGCGCTATAATTGCGTGACCAATGTTTAATTCGTAAATTTCTTTCATAGCAGCAATCGGTTTCACGTTATGATAATGAAGACCGTGGCCGGCGTTTACTATCAAACCCAAACTTGCTGCATACTTTACGCCTTGATGAATATGCTCAAGTTGTTTTTGTATCTCGGTATCAGTTTGCGCATCCGCATAAGCGCCAGTATGAATTTCAACATAAGGGGCATTACAGGCTTTAGCTGCATCTAGTTGTGCTTTGTCTGCATCGATAAATAATGATACTTTAATACCGGCGTCAGTTAATTTTGCTGTCGCGGCTTTAATCTTATCTAGATTACCAACAACGTCTAAACCGCCTTCGGTGGTCAACTCTTCGCGTTTTTCTGGTACTAAGCAAACATAAGCTGGCTTAACATCTAAAGCAATATCAATCATTTCATCTGTAACCGCTATTTCAAGGTTCATTCGTGTTTGGATTGTTTTAGCCATCACATACACGTCACGATCTTGAATGTGACGACGGTCTTCACGTAAATGAATAGTGATCCCATCAGCGCCAGCATGCTCAGCAACACTCGCAGCATGTGCTGGATCTGGGTAATTTGTACCCCGAGCTTGGCGTAAGGTAGCAATATGATCAACGTTTATACCCAAAAGAATATCTTTCATTTTTTTACCTGTAAAAATAACGGTTAAAAATACCGTATTAAGATTGTTGGTGAATACCCAAACTATTTGGATATAAACAGCTCGCGACTTTTTAATGGTTTTTTGCCTAATAAAGGCTTCATTAAATGACGACTTAATTGTTTTGCCATATATAACACATCCGGCGCACTAAAGTCATGAGCTGCAATTGCATTTAACTGCGCGCCAGAAAAGCCACTGCCTTGATTTTCTTGGGCAACAAAGCCGTATTCAGCAAAGTAACTATACGTTTGCTCTGCCGAAATTGGATCGCCTGCGGCATCAAAACTAAAGTCAACGCCATAGCCTAATAATTCTAATAGTTGAAATTCATAAGAACGTAATACAGCTTGTAAATTAGGGTGCTGGTTAAGCTGTTGTAGGTGAGTTTTATACAATTGATAGGCATGATCAATCGGTTCATTAATTGGTACAATGCGGTTGGTTAGTTCATTGAGGTAAAACCCACAATAAAGCTGATCCCCAACTAGTGTGGATTGCGTGCCATGTAGTTCAAATCGTTGGATATATTTCAGGTCGTGTTTACCGGTATAATTTACCAGTAAGGCTTGGAAGGGTTGTAACTGAGCTTTGTATTTTGTTGCTTGGCGACCGCTAATTCGCGCCAGCATGCGCAACTGGCCAACGCCTTCTACTAACATATCAAGCATTACTTGTGAGTCACTAAAAGGACGTCGGTGTAATAAATATGCCGTGTAGAAGTCGCTATCCATAAATATCGCTTAGGCTATTAATCTTCACCATAGCCTAAACTGCGAAGTGCTCTCTCGTCGTCAGCCCAACCTGATTTAACCTTCACCCAAAGTTCTAAAAACACTTTATTATCAAGCATTTCTTCGAGATCTTTACGGGCTTCGCGGCCAATCACTTTAAGCTTTTCGCCTTTATTACCAATAACCATACGTTTTTGCGTTTCACGCTCAACTAAAATCAAGCCATTGATATGCCAAATGCCATTTTCTTGCCATTTAAATTGCTCAATTTCAACGGTAACTGAGTAAGGAAGCTCCTCACCCATAAAGCGCATCAACTTTTCACGGATCACTTCGGCTGCCATAAAGCGCATAGAACGATCTGTTACGTAATCTTCAGGGAAGTAAAATTCACACGGTGGTAAACGCTTAGTTACTTCATCTTTGATCAGGTTGATATTTTTACCTTGAGTCGCAGATACTGGCATAATGCCAACAAAATCAAACTTTTCGCCTAACCACTTCATATGCGGTAGCACAAGGTCACGGTCTTTTACTTGATCAATTTTGTTCATCACAAGTAATACCGGTTTGCCATTTTGCTTTACTTTGTTAAGCACCATTTCATCGTCAGCATTCCAATGAGTACCTTCAACAACAAAAATAACTAGCTCAACATCACCTAATGAACTTGAAGCAGCACGGTTCATTAAACGGTTAATAGCACGCTTTTCTTCAACATGCAGGCCTGGTGTATCAACATACACGGCTTGGTGCTTACCTACAGTATGAATACCCATAATACGGTGGCGTGTGGTTTGCGGTTTACGCGAGGTAATACTTACTTTTTGCTCAATAATTTCATTAAGCAAGGTAGATTTACCAACGTTTGGGCGGCCAACAATAGCGACCATGCCACAAAAAGTATCTAAATCACGCGTGTGCGGTTGGATCAATGTATCAAGATTCATTTTTAAGTATCTTCAACGCTTTTTCAGCGGCTTTTTGTTCAGCTTTACGACGAGAACTGCCAACTGAGATGATGCTATCCATACCTTCAACAATACATTCAACCGTGAACGTTTGATTGTGTGCCTGACCTTTAGTATCAACTACAGTATAGCCTGGCAAAGGTAATTTGCGGGCTTGTAAGTATTCTTGTAGCAATGTTTTAGGATCTTTTTGGTTTAAACCTGGCGAAATGGCATCAAGGCGAGATTCATACCACGCTAAAATCAAGTCTCCACAAACATCAATGCCAGCATCTAAAAATACCGCACCAATAATTGCTTCAACCGCATCAGCTAAAGTTGATTCACGTCTAAAACCACCACTTTTAAGCTCACCCGGCCCTAAGCGTAAGTAATCACCTAGGCCAAACTCTAAACCAAATTCAGCTAAGGTTTGTCCACGCACAAGCGTTGAACGCATGCGGCTAAGATCGCCTTCACGCGCTTTGGGGAACTTACTATATAAAGCATTGGCAATGACAAAGCTTAAAATGGAATCGCCCAAAAACTCTAAGCGTTCATTGTGTTGTCCTTTATGGCTGCGATGGGTCATCGCCTGCTCAAGCAATACTTGATCAATAAAGGTATACCCTATTTTGCTATATAACTCTGTTACATTTTTTTTCATTGTTACTGAATATTACCTAGGCGTTCAAAACGAACACCAGTTGGAACCCAGCCTGGTAAAATGTCATCTGGGCCATTCTCAAATTCAAAACTCATCCATATAAAGACAGCTTTACCCACCAAGTTTTCTTTTGGCACAAAGCCCCATACGCGACTATCTTGGCTGTTATCGCGGTTATCACCCATCATAAAATAATGATCAGCCGGCACTACCCATTCATCAGAACGTGTACCCGGTTGTTGATAGTAACGCCCTTTCATTTCCAGCGCTTCAGGGTTAATTAAAATATTATGTTTTAGCGTAGTCAAATTTTCATCTAACCGAACTAAATCCATAGAGCCTTGCTTAAATTCATCGCGATTAATGATCTCCATGTCAATTTTATTAAATTCATTACACAATAAGTCACCTTGTTGTGTTTGTCCTTGTTCGCAATTTGGCTGAATGTATAAACGCTTATCACGGTAAACGATTTTATCACCCGGTAAACCAATCGCACGTTTAATATAATCGATACTTTCATCTAATGGGTATTTAAATACCACAATATCACCACGTTCTGGCTCTGCCACATCAACTAATTGAGTACGCCAAACAGGGTCTTTCACGCCATACGAATATTTCTGTACTAAGATAAAATCGCCAACTAATAGTGTCGGCATCATTGAACCTGATGGTATTTGAAACGGCTCGAATATAAACGACCTAAAAATCGTAATAGCCGCAATCATCGGAAAAATTGATTTTGCCGTTTCAGTAATCGTCGGTTCTGGCGCAATTAGTGCTGCAGTTTCTTCATCTAGCTCGCCGCCAGCAGAACTTTGCGCAAGAGCTAAGCGTTGCTGCCTTTTTGGTGCAAACATAAAATGGTCAATTAACCAAATTAAGCCTGAGCCTAAAGTTAACAACACTAAAAATATTGAAAAATAACCTGCCATGCATTAAATCCTTTATCTTACGTAATTTGGTTAAAAAACTTACTTACCAACTTTAAGAATAGCTAAAAATGCTTCTTGAGGCACTTCAACATTACCTAGTTGCTTCATACGTTTTTTACCATCTTTTTGCTTTTGAAGTAGCTTTTTCTTACGACTCACGTCGCCACCATAACACTTCGCGATTACGTTTTTACGTAACTGTTTAACAGTGGTACGGGCAATAACGTGTGCACCTATTGCCGCTTGAATCGCAATATCAAACATTTGACGAGGAATAAGCTCTTTCAATGCATCAGCTAGTTGACGACCACGCGATTGCGCACTGTCTCTGTGAACAATAATCGCAAGTGCATCAACACGCTCACCATTGATCAAAATATCAACACGTACCATGTCTGATGTTTGAAAGTGCTTAAAGTTATAATCAAGCGAGGCAAAGCCACGACTGGTTGACTTTAACTTATCGAAAAAGTCCATCACCACTTCAGCCATTGGCAGTTCATAAGTAACTGCGACTTGTTTACCGTGATAGTTCATCTTGGTTTGCATACCACGCTTTTCAATACAAAGCGTAATAACACTGCCTAAATACTCTTGTGGTACAAGAATATTAGCTTCAACAACGGGCTCACGAATTTCTAAAATATCATTTACAGCAGGTAAATCAGATGGGTTATCAATCTGAATCGTACCTTCCTTAGTTACAACTTCGTAAATTACCGTTGGTGCGGTGGTAATTAAGTCAATATCGTATTCACGCTCTAAACGCTCTTGAATGATTTCCATGTGCAACATGCCCAAGAAGCCACAGCGAAAGCCAAAGCCAAGTGCTGTTGAATTTTCTGGTTCGAAGAATAACGACGCATCATTTAAGCTTAGTTTATTAAGCGCATCACGGAATGATTCATACTCATCCGAGGCAATTGGAAACATACCGGCATAAACTTGTGGTTTAATTTTTTGAAAGCCCGGTAAGCGCTCAGGTGCTGCATTTTTTTGATGGGTAATAGTGTCACCTACTGGCGCACCATGTATTTCTTTAATACCCGCAATAACAAAACCTACTTCACCAGTTCTTAAAATACCGGTGTTGGTTTGCTTTGGTGTAAAAACACCAACCTGATCTGCAGTGTGTATATGCTCGTTCGACATAATTTTTATCTTGTCGCCCGTTCTTAATTCACCGTGCTTAATACGCACCAGCGATACTACACCTTGATACGGGTCAAACCATGAGTCGATGATAAGCGCCTGTAGCGGCTTGTCTTTATCACCCTCTGGTGGCGGTACGTCCTTAACAATCATTTCAAGAACTTCGGCAATACCCACACCTGTTTTAGCGCTACATTGCACGGCATCTAGGGCATCGATACCAATAATATCTTCAATTTCTTCGGCTACACGAAGTGGATCAGCTTGTGGTAAATCGATTTTATTTAATACCGGAATTACTTCTAAATTCATTTCGATGGCGGTGTAACAATTCGCTAGAGTTTGCGCTTCAACACCTTGACCGGCATCAACAACTAATAATGCACCTTCACACGCTGCTAGTGAACGCGATACTTCATAAGTAAAGTCAACGTGTCCAGGGGTGTCGATAAAGTTAAGTTGGTAAGTCTCACCATCGTTGGCTTTATAATTTAGAGTTACACTTTGCGCTTTAATGGTGATACCACGCTCGCGCTCAATATCCATTGAATCCAATACTTGCTTTTGCATTTCGCGGTCTGTTAAACCACCACAAACTTGGATCAAACGATCTGAAAGGGTCGATTTACCGTGGTCAATATGGGCGATGATCGAAAAATTACGGATATGCTTCATAAACTGGATTCTAAACTTCTATTTTAATGGACTGAGTGTATAAAGCCGTAATTTTACATTTAATTGGCTTCAATCACCATCTATTTGAGTTAAAGGAAGGCTAATAGGGTGAATTTTTATTACTTTAACATCATGCTTTAGGCTTTTCACTCGGCTTTTAGCGATGCCAAAGCCAGTAAAACCACCAGCTATAGCGGCAATGATTTGCAACCATTCAGGCACAGAAAAAACCTCAGCAGCCACTAACGCAAATACCAGACTTAACACCAAAGGCAACATATACACTGCAAAAGCATGCTTTACCATGTGGCTATCATCCAGTGCTAGGGTTACTTTTTGCCCAACCACAACTGGAATTTCAAATCGATAGGGGAAGGTTTTTTTAGCAGTGCCAAATAGCTTACTAAAAATTTGTGAACCACAACGGCCATTACACCCTTCACAGGCTTGCTTTTGTTGGGCTTCTAAATGCGCAGTGGCGCCTTGAATCGACACCACTGTAAGAGTTTGTTCTATCATTATCAGCTTATATTACAAGGGTCTTGCAACCGATTCAGCAATTGCTTTTGCAGTCATTGCTGGAATATTCCCCACCACTGACACATCAAAACTACCGCTATTATGCACATATACTGTCGTGGCACCGGATGACAATGCACCGCTTGGTCTGCGACCTGGTAATGGTCTTTGTACGAACACTGAAATTTCGACAAAACCATCTGAGTATAAATAATAATCCGTCAGTTCATTGTTCAAATCAAGCTTATGACGGTCTGATTTTAGTAAACTAAACCCCTCCGGTAACCAACCTATTTGCCAATTATTACTTCCTGTATTTGCTTCATTTTTGGTAATTGCCGCTGCCGGTAGTGGCGTTGGAAATTTACGATTAAGCATTTCAAGTAATAACGCAGCGGGCTCTTCGGTTACACTAATATGGGTTAACTGTAGTTGTTCTAACATCTCACCGGCATGATTAACATAAGCAGATTTTAGTAATAGTGATGACTCTGCATCAAGCCACAGCCAATAATTAAACTTATACTCGTCTTTTGATTCGATGCGCACAAGCTGCGCAGCACGCCCTGCAATACGGCCTTTACCACCGAGTACAAAATCGTAATGCTGACTTAAGCGCTCAACATCTTTAAACAACACTTCTGGGATTGGGCCTGCTATAGAATCAGTATCTATTGAATAAGGCTCAGACTGTGGCTCAAAATAAGTAACTTGGTCATCGATACGAACCATCTCAAGGCCTGCGCCATTGAGTAAGCTCAAATGTTCGAGTTCTGTATTACCTTGTTTTGCATGCAACCAACGATATGGTTCCATTGACTTTCCTTTCACGACCACAAATGATGCGTCAAAGTTACGATTATGAACGGCGTCAGCCATTTTGAGCAGTAGCTCTTTTGCGGGGTTTTCGTCGTCAGCAAAAGCTGGAGCCATTAATACCAACGACAAAATAAAAGTAATTACTTTCATTTAATTAGTTTTTTTCCTCTTCGGCTTGCGCCTCAGTGTGAGCTTTTTCTAATGAATATGCAACTCGTGCTTGGCGTTGATGTTCTAATACTAACGCGCCAATACGCTGTTGCTGTAACTCACGCAAACCTTGCTCTGCATTTTGTAAAGCGGGTTCTGACGAATAGCTAACTGGTGATGCCATTCCTGTTACTGGTGTTGTTTGTAACATCGGAATTTCATTGCTAGGTGAGTTTTCACCTTGTGGCAATGTTTGTACACCAACAATTGCAAACATGGCGACACTTGCTGCAATTGCAAGTTGTGCAACTGGTTTGCGCCAGTTAAATGCCACTACATTATCGGTGCCCGTTGCAGCCAATGGTGTTGGCTGTGCCGCTGGTTGTGTGAAATCAGCATAAACTGGCTCACTTTCCAGCGCTTGCGCAACACTATCGCTTATATCAAAGACGAACGCATCTTCTGACTCAGCACGCATTACGTCACCTATTAGCGCATAACGTCCTAAGGTTGCCGCATCTTGCTGGGCAATAACCTCATCAGTTAATGATTGTTCGCCGTCAAGTAATGCGGATAAATGCTGATTATCCAACTTGTTAACGTGTGCTTTTGTCATATTAAGACTCGCCTATTAATGGGTTTAATTTGTTATCTATTGCTTCACGGGCACGGAAAATACGCGAACGCACCGTCCCGACTGGGCAATCCATCACCACGGCTATTTCTTCATAGCTCATCCCTTCGATTTCTCGTAGAGTGATCGCGGTTTTAAGATCTTCAGGCAAACTATCAATGGTGTTAAAAATCACTGCGCGAACTTCTTCGCTTAATAACAAGTTCTCAGGGGATGCGTTTGAACGCATTGCATCAGCACCATCATAAAACTCTGCATCGTCAGCATCTATATCATTTGCTGGCGGTTTGCGGCCCTGAGCCACTAAGTAATTTTTAGCACAATTAACGGCGATACGGTATAACCAAGTATAAAAGGCACTGTCCCCTCTAAAGTTTGGAAGTGCGCGGTATGCTTTAATAAAAGCTTCTTGAGCAACATCAGCAATATCGCCTTGATTTGATACATAACGTGAAATCAAACCGGCTATTTTGTTCTGATACTTCTTTACTAAAAGATTGAAGGCATTTTTATCGCCCTGCTGGACCCTTTTTACTAGCGCTAAATCCAAATCCTGCTCGCTCATTCGAGCCGGTACTCCTCTGTCTGATTATTGCTTGTCATTCATATCCTGCCATTGTTTACAAATACTCTGACTGCTGCATGAATGAAAAGTTCTGTTTAATATTATTTTTTTATAAAATAGCATATAAATATATTGGCGAAAGTTGAAAATCACTAATAGTGTCGCGCCAAATATGATACATATACGCCTATCATAATATTATTATTTGCTCATTACTGTTTATACATTAGTATCTGGGCATTGTAACCGCAAAGACCACGGACATGAACCAAAATAAACACCATATCACGGATGTCGCTATTATTGGCAGCGGCGCAGCTGGCCTCTCATTAGCATTATCTTTAGCTAATCACTGTAAAGTTACCGTGATCAGCAAAGGTGAATTGACGGAAGGTTCCACACTTTATGCACAAGGCGGCATTGCTGCCGTGTTTGATAAAAAGAATGACAGCATTGAATCTCACGTACAAGATACCTTAGATGCCGGTGGTGGTTTATGTGACAAAACCGCCGTGCAATACACCGCAAGTAATGCCCATGACTGCTTGCAATGGCTAATCGAGCAAGGCGTGCCTTTTGATATGGAGTTTGATAGCAAAGGCAAAGAGCGCTTTCATTTAACCCGTGAAGGCGGCCATAGCCATCGCCGAATTTTACACGCTGCAGATGCCACCGGCCGAGCAGTGCAAACAACGCTAATAAGCCAAGTACAAGCGCACCCAGAAATTACCTTATTAGAACAATACAACGCGATAGATTTAATTGGTGATAAAAAACTAGGCCAAAACGGTAAACATATTCATGGCGTATATATGTGGAACCGAGCGGCAAAGAAAGTCGAAACAATTTCAGCTAAGTTTGTAGCCTTAGCAACCGGTGGTGCCAGTAAAGTATACCTTTACACATCCAACCCTGATGTATCCAGTGGTGATGGTATCGCCATGGCTTGGCGGGCAGGTTGTAGAGTAGCCAATATGGAATTTAACCAATTCCACCCGACCAGTTTATATCACCCAGAGCTACAAAACTTTCTGATCACCGAAGCGATGCGCGGTGAAGGTGCTTATTTAAAGCGCCCTGACGGCACACGATTCATGAAAGACTTTGACGAGCGTGAAGAGCTCGCACCACGCGATATTGTTGCCCGCGCTATCGATTTTGAGATGAAGCGCTTAGGTGCTAACTGTGTGTATTTAGATATTAGCCATAAAGATAAAGACTTTATTATTGAGCATTTCCCGACCATTTATGCAAAATGCTTAAGTGTCGGGCTCGATATCACTAAAGATCCAATTCCAGTGGTTCCTGCGGCACATTATACCTGTGGTGGAGTCATGACTGACTTTAACGGCAAGACCGATCTAGATAACTTATATGCGGTAGGCGAAGTCGCTTATACGGGGCTACATGGCGCTAATCGCATGGCCAGTAATTCATTACTAGAGTGCATTGTATTTGCTCACGCCGCAGCAAAAGATATTTTAGCAAAAATACAACATAGTCCAGCATTAAAAGTGCTGCCGATGTGGGATGAAAGCCGCGTAACTAACTCAGATGAAGAAGTGGTGATCACCCATAATTGGCATGAACTAAGACTATTTATGTGGGACTATGTTGGCATTGTGCGTTCAACTAAACGCCTAGAACGTGCGTTACACCGAGTTGAATTACTACAGCAAGAAATTCGTGATTATTATGCAAACTTCCGCGTTTCGAATAACTTGCTTGAACTGCGTAATTTAGTGCAAGTAGCAGAGCTTATAATTCGCAGTGCAATGGAGCGAAAAGAAAGCAGAGGCTTGCATTATACCATTGACTACCCGCAGTTAAATGATAATCCAACGCCCACTATTTTAACTCCGCTTGCTCATGACGAGCAGCCAAAGTAAGACGTTTCAAGCGCACAAAACTCAGTTCATCAACCCCGCTGGCATTAATAATCAGCCAGTGGGAGCTTGCAAAGCCATTAATATATAACCAAACACTGCTTTGATAAACACGGCTTTTGTTGCTGATATGGCCATTTATTTTTAGCGTATTATTTTCAAAACGACATTGCGTAGAATCTAATATAAAAACGCCTTGCTGAGGATGGGATTTTTTATACCAGTGCCAACTTACATAGCCAAAAATAGTACTACTGGCGACACAAATAAATTGCGCTAATACGCTAGTTAAAAATAAGCTATAACACACTGCGAACAAGCTAAAGTAGACCACAAAAGGTCTGTGGTCTGGAACATTATTAGTAACCCTAAACCTATACACGAACTCGGTCTAAAATCAGTTGTACCATCTGTTTAAGCTCAGGATCTTTACATTCTTGATGGCCCATAAACCACGCAAATAGATCGGGATCATCCGCTTCTAGCAAACGTTGAAGAACAGCTTGCTGCTGTACAGATAACGAATCAAATGCCTCATCTACAAATGGCATAAATAACACATCTAGTTCTAACATGCCGCGGCGACAAGCCCAGCGGATACGCGCTTTATTGTGAATTTCAGTCATTTTTTACCTCGTACTAAGTTGCTTAGCAGTTTAACAAATTGCACCTGAATAAACAGCTATTTATGCATCTATACCAGCAGCGCTAACTACGGTATTATACGCGCCTACATTTCTTGTAACGCAGGTTTTTATGTCAACAGTACACGCATGCCCTTTATCACATCAGCTGATCCGCATTAGCGGTGTTGATAAACTCGCCTACCTTCATGGCCAAATTACCCAAGATATTAATAAGCTCAACCAAACCAACTTCTTATGGGCTGGGCACTGTAATGCCAAAGGTAAATTATGGAGTGTAGCCAAGCTCTTTGCTTATCAAGATAGTTACTATTTAGCAGCATCAGCGGTTGAAACCGCTCAATCTTTAACTGAATTAAAAAAGTATGCGGTGTTTTCAAAAGTTGAAATACAAGCTGCTACCAGCAAGTTAATTGGTTTAATCGGTGATGATCTAGCTGCAACCTTAAATGCGTTGAACATTCATTTTAATGAACAAGATAGCGCTTGCGATTTTAGTCATGGTAAAGCACTAAAATTAGCAAAAAACCGCATTTTACTGATGGTTAATGATGAATTTTCACTGCCTGATGAGGTTATCGCCCTTGAAAACGACGCGCTGTGGCACCAACATAGTATTTTAGCGGGTGAGCCTGAGCTCAATGAAGCGGCACTCGGTGAATACGTACCACAAATGGTTAACCTGCAAGCTATCGGTGGAGTAAGCTTTCGTAAAGGCTGTTACACAGGCCAAGAAACCGTTGCCCGCATGAAATACCTTGGTAAAAATAAACGCGCTATGTATATCGTATCAGGGCACAGCGATGGAGAATTAGCTGAACCAGAGCTTGAAACCCAAATGGGTGAAAACTGGCGTCGTGCTGGCAAATTAATAAGCCAAGCCTACAATCAACAAAGTAAAACCTTATTTGGCCTTGTTGTGTTGCCAAACGACAGTGAACCTAGTCAGTTACTGCGTGCAAAACATGCCCCAACGGTAGAGCTATCAATCCTTCCTCTACCCTACTCTCTCGAAGACGAATAAATAGGAGTGACTATGATCGTTGCAACAAATAAAGTGGTAAAAATGCATTATTCAGTTATGGATAATGACAAAAACTCTATCGATAACTCATTTGATGGTGAGCCACTGATCTTTATCGTTGGTACCGGTTACTTAATTCAAGGCCTAGAAGATGCCCTGCAAGGTAAAAAAGCGGGCGACACACTCAGCGTTACTGTGCCACCAGAGCAAGGTTATGGCGAACGCCATGATGATCTGATGCAAGCAGTACCTAAGTCGATGTTTGAAGGTATGGAAATTGAAGTTGGTATGCAATTTCGTGCCTCAACAGATGACGGCGATCAATCTGTAATGATCATTGATATTCAAGAAGACGATGTAATTGTTGATGGTAATAATCCACTCGCTGGCATCACTTTAAACTTTGATGTAGAAATACTTGAAGTGCGTGATGCAACAGCAGACGAGCTAGAGCATGGCCATGTTCATGGTGATGGCGGCTGTGGTCACGATCACTAATATCGACTTAGTGAACTAAACCGACAATAAAAAAAGCGCTACTGCGCTTTTTTTATATCTATAATTTAATCAAACGGGTGTAGGCTCTGCTACTGGCTCACTTATCTTACCCGCCAACGCTGCCAGTAAACCATCTTGGTCGTTAGTTCCCAAGCGATATTGGCTACCATCTTTTAAAGTTAGCTGTACCGCGCTAAATCCTGACACTGTGTATACCCAACCATCATGGGTAATACGTAAGCCAATACCATGACGAAAAGAATTTTCTACTGCTTTAGCTTCAATAATATCCACTAACTGTAACTTATCACCAAACACACCAGGACCAAAACCCCAGCTAATTTGGCTGTCGTCAACTTTAATGGTTAAACCATGGAACAAAAAACCCACCAGCACTAAAATCGCTGCAAATACCATTAACGGCATATCAGCACCAATTAAATACCAAGCTAAACCAACAAAGCTGGCAATCCAACTTAGAATAACAAAAATGAACAATGCAAATTGCTTATGTTGATACATAATACTCTCTTAAAAACTATAAACTAATGTCGCACTTAGTTCTGAATCAAACTTTAACTTATCGTCTTCCGGCTTAGAATTATAACGATATAAATAAGTAAACTTTAATGATACAGCGCCCATTAGTTGGCTGATCAATGATGTTTCTGACTTTAATCGTGAGTTTAATCCTGACAATGATTGCTCAATACTTAAATCTTGATTGAAACGTGTTCGAGTCGAGACCGTACGCTCCCACTGCAGTGCTAAACGTAATAAATAGCCGGTTTTGGTTTTGTCTTGCTCATCTTCAAGCTCAGCATCATCTTGCGCCACCGAGCGGTATAAACCAGGCCCTATATCAAAATCAACTTGGTTTTTTACCCCTTGATACAAACGGTTACCATAACCTGCCGCAAGTGTGCTTTTAAACTCAAGACCACTGAATTCATCTTCTTCATAATCACCATACATAAAGAATGAGGCATTTTTTACCCCAACTTTATAGTTGCCCTGCGCAGAGAAAAATATACGGTTTGCCGAGACTTCATCATTGCCAGTGGTGTCGTTACGATCACGTTTATATAAACTATCTATTTTGAATTGATTACGCCAATTCTCAAGATCTTGATATAAGTTACCTTTGAACTTAAAACTGGTCGAATTAGTATTACCGCGACTAACAATAAATCCAAATTCAGTATCGCCGTATAATAGTTCGCCTTGATGGATTTTATGGATCTCTTCATCTGAGAGCTGACCATACTCATGAAAGTCTTCAAAAGGATCAACCGCCCAGACTCTAAAGCTAAGCAGACAGCCCAACAACAGCAGTAACCTAATCACTGTTCGCTCACTGTGTTGATATTTAAAACAAGGCTGTTTTCACTAAGATACTGCATCGAGATTATTCGCTATCTTTCCATAATATATGACAAAACGGCGCGTCTTTATCACGGCTAATCAAAATTTTAGCAAATAAAATATCTTGATTATCGAATTCAAGTCCCACTAACACCTGAATAAATAATTCTGGCTCTATTTCTAATGCGACAAAATCTTGCCATTGGTCATCAGGCTCACCTTCTTCAATAAAGCCAAGCTCTTCACGATGCTGGTTAAAATCATCAACATCTTGCTCACTAAGGTTATCTGGGGCTAACTCTAAAAAGATATCGTAAGCTTGATGCGTTACTTCTTCTTCACTGTATAAACGGGGTCCTGTCATTGCCATAAACCTTTCATGATGCTAATGCCAGATATAGTATCAAACCTCAGCAAATTTTTGACAAAAAAAAGCCAGGTTTCCCTGACTTTTTTTATACAGGGCTTATTTTACGTTTGCGTTGTCGCTGTGCCCTTTACTTTTTCGCGCATTGACTGCACCAAACTATAAAATAATGGCACCAGCAAAGTACCCAATATAGTCGCGGCTAACATGCCGGCTAGCACAGTGACACCAAGCGATACGCGGCTTCCAGCACCCGCGCCAGTTGCAAATACTAACGGTAATACACCTAATACAAATGAAAGAGCAGTCATTAATACCGCACGAAACCTCATTTTGGCTGCACTAAGAGCCGCATCAAAAATACTCTTGCCGGCAAGCCGTTCTTCCATCGCAAACTCTACAATCAAGATTGCAGTTTTGGTCGACATACCTATAAGCAGTACTAACCCCACTTGTGCATAAATATTATTTTCCATACCCAGTACGTATAACGCTAACATTGCGCCAAACATCGCCAGGGGAATTGCGGCTATAACTGAAAAAGGGATCGTCCAACTTTCATATTGTGCAACCAAGAACAAGTAAACAAAGATAACGGCCAAAGCAAATAGCAACGGTGCCATATTGCCAGCTTCAATTTCTTGTTTAGATTGCCCTGCCCATTCAAATACATAGCCATTAGGTAACTGCTTAGCTAGCTCTTCCATGGCAGCTATTGCATCACCACTTGAGAACCCCGCAGCTGCTTGACCACTGATACTCGCACTACGATATAAATTAAAGTGCTTAAGGGTTGTTGGCCCAAGAATTGGTTCAAGTTTAGCAAGTGTCGTTAATGGCACCATGTCGCCTTCATTATTACGCACAAAATAATGCTGTAAGTCGGAAGGATTTTTACGGAACTCACTCTCAGCTTGCATGATTACTTTATAAGTACGACTAAACTGATTGAAATCGTTAATATATAATGAGCCGAGCTGGGCTTGGAGCGTTAAGAATATGTCACTTAATGCAACCCCTTGAGCCTTTGCTTTATTGCGATCTATCTCTAAAAAGTACTGCGGTACATTTGCTCTAAAAGTACTGTACACATTACTCAAGCTTGGATGTTGGTTCGCTTCATATACCAGACCATTAAGTACTTGCGCCAATTCAGTCGGATCCCGACCTTCACTGTCTTGTAGGCGAAACTCAAAACCAGCGCTATTACCTAAACCAGGAATTGGCGGCGGGTTAAATACCATTATCTGCGCATCTGGCATGGCCCACATTTTCCCCATCAAACGACCAATCACTGACTTTAAGCCTAGTTCAGCACTAGTGCGTTCTTCCCAGTCTTTTAAAATAACAATACCTAAAGCATTATTTGAGCCCGCCCCGCCAATCAAAGAAAAACCGGATACAGCAATAAAATCAGTTGCTGCAGGTTCTTGTTTAATAATGTCACCTATTTTATGCATCACATCAGCAGTGCGACCAGAAGCCGCCGCATCTGGTAATTGCACATCTACAAACACAAAACCTTGATCTTCGGCTGGCACAAATCCTGTTGGAACGCTTTTAGCCAGCCAGCCTGCCACCACAAAAATAACTAAGGCAAAAATACCCACTCGTGCCGAGCGTTTTAAAACAAAGTGGATGATTTTAGAATAGATGGAAGTTGATTTAACAATGCCTTGCTCGACTGGCGCCAGCCATTTTATCGGTTTCATTGACTTTTCTGTTAACAATAGCGCACATAAAGCTGGACTTAGGGTTAATGCGTTAACCGATGAAATTAATACCGCAAACGAAATCGTTACAGAAAACTGCTTATAAAGCTCCCCGGTAATACCAGGCATAAAGCCTACAGGCACAAATACGGCTAATAACACCAAAGTGGTCGCAATAATAGGCCCGGTTACTTGCTCCATCGCTTTAGTGACCGCCTCCTTAATCGGCAACTTTTCTTCTTTGAGGATCCGCTCAACATTCTCAATTACAATAATTGCATCATCTACCACAATACCAATCGCCAGCACTAAACCAAATAAGGTAATTAAGTTAATTGAGTAACCCATAGCCATCATAAAAGCAAACGTGCCCACCAACGATACTGGAATGGCAATAGTTGGAATAAGTGTCGCGCGCCAATTTTGTAAAAACAAAAACACCACTAAAACAACCAGGCCAACAGCTTGAAATAATGTAACAATCACTTCTTCGATTGAGCGATTGATAAACTCTGTCGTATCGTATGGTATTGAGTATTCAACACCATCTGGTAATTGCTTAGCAAGCTCTGCCATGGTGGCTTTAACATCACTTGCCACTTGCGTTGCATTGGCATCGGTTAATTGGTAAATAACTATAAAAGCGGTATCTTGCTGATTTAACTTAGCGTTAATACTGTAATCAGCTGAGCCAAGTTCGATGCGGGCAATATCAGTTAAACGTACAAAGTTACCATCTTGATTAGCACGAATAATTGTTTGGCCAAACTCTTCTGGAGTTTTTAAACGCCCTTTAGCTTGAATTGAATATTCAAACTGCTGACTTGGTAAACTCGGTGCAGCACCTAATTTACCAGCTGCCACTATGGTATTCTGCTCTTGTAATGCTGCTCTAACTTCGCCTACTGTCAGCCCTAACGCCGCCATTTTATCTGGACGTAACCACAATCGCATTGAATAGGTTTTCTCACCCATAACCTCAGCCGATGCCACGCCTTTAATTCGTCCCAGCGGTTCCGTTAAGTAATTTGTTGCATAGTTACTTAAAAAAATAGCATCAATGTTTGCTTGGCTAGAATACAAGTTAATACCCAATAACATTGAACTGGATTTTTTCTTAACCGATACACCTTGGCGTGTTACTTCGCTGGGTAACCCCGGCTCAGCTAACGCGACACGGTTTTGTACATTGACTTGAGCAATATCAGTATCCGTGCCCACCTTAAAGTATGCAGTTATCGTAGCAGTGCCGTTATTGCTGGAGCTGGACTCGATATACATCATATCTTTTACACCATTAACTTGCTCTTCAATGGGTCTGACCACAGACTCTTCCACTATTTGCGCACTGGCACCTGGGTAAACTGCGGTGATCTGTATTTGCGGTGGAGTAATCTCGGGATACATATTAACTGGCAGCAAACCCATGGAAATCAAACCCGCTAGCGTAATCACTATCGAAATGACTAGGGCAAATTTAGGCCGCGCGATAAACGTTTTACTTATCATGTGCGTTTCCTTTAGTTTGCAGCGTCTGATTGACTAGAAATTGTACCGGTGGTGTGATCGACCTTTTTTTCAATTGGTTTAACTTCGACCCCTTGACGTACTTTTTGTAAACCTTCAACAATCACTTGCTCACCTTCTTCAAGGCCCGATTGAACGACCCACATCGCATTAATGCGCCGTCCTAGTTGCACAATGCGCGTAGCAACTTTGTTATCTTCACCCACCACGAGTACAAATTTACCTTGTTGATTTTCTTGTACTGCTGCTTGAGGAATAAGTGCTTGTAATTGCTTATCTTTACTTTCAACAATTAAGGTGACAAACAAGCCTGGCATTATAATGTTTTGTGGATTGGCAAATGTCGCTCTTAATTCAACTGTGCCAGTACTGCGATCAATTTTCGTATCGGCAAAATCTAACTGCCCTTTAGCCCCCAAGTCCGAGTTATTTGGCAAACGCAGGGATAAATCGATTGGTACATTTTGAGGGTTATTAGCACTGTCTTGATGTTTTTGACGATAACTAATGTAATCACCTTCTTCGACCTGGAAGTTAACATAAATTGGATCCACATCGGTCAATTCCGCCAATTCATTTGAGGAAGGACTAACAATATTGCCTACATCGTAATTAACCTTACCAATACGCCCTGCAAACGGCGCTTTAATTTCGGTGTAACTTAAATTTAATTTTGCTTTTTCAAGGCTTGCCCTTGCTGAGATAACAGCCGCAGCAGCTTGCTCATACTTAGTGGTTAATTTATCTAAATCAGATTGTGAGATAAACCCTTGTGCAGCAACTTCTTTACCGCGTTTTAAATCGCGAGATGCGCCATCTTCGCCAGCAAGCTTACTTTTTAAGTCCGCTTCAATTTCAGCAACAGAAGATTGATATTCACTTGGATCGATTCTTAGTAATAACTGTCCTTTTTCAACAAATGAGCCTTCATCAAAATGACGTTCTATTAATTCACCCTCAACACGAGCGCGAATTTTCACTTCCTGATGAGCTTCCGTGCGAGCAACAAACTCTCGATAATTCCCCACCTCTTGGGTAACAACATTAAATACTGAAACCGCAGGAGGCGGAGCGACTTGTTTGGTAGCATTATCATCTGAGCAACCAGCTAAAAAAGCGATTAATGTTGTACCAACAACCCCTTTGATCGCTAATGACATGTAAGTTCCTAAAATGCTAGGCGTGAACCTTTTTAGCATGGTTTATCTCCTTAGTAGCTGCGCGCACTACCTTTATATGTTTATTTTAAATTGTGTTTAAACGCCAAGTTACGTTCAGAGGCTATTATGGGTCGATCATATAACAAGCCACCCGATTAAAAATATAGACCACTTTGTAATCATTTGTATCAGAGGTTCACAATAACAGGCTATAAAATAGCTTGCTTTTCAAACAAGAAAGCCACGCTTTACATCAATTCAATTAGCTCGTAAGCTAAACTGAAACAGGTCAGAGGAGTTGACATGATTAATTTTGAAACACAGCAGGCTATCGCCTTCGTTACATTATCCCGAAAAGATAAACAAAATGCGTTGAATTTTGTCATGTTCAAACAGCTGACAAGTATCATTAAAAAAATTAAAAAAGACCCGACTATCCGCGCTGTCGTTATTCAAGGTGATGGTGAGCATTTTTGTGCTGGACTGGATGTTGCTGCCGTTATGAAAAGTCCCATAAATATTGCCAAGTTGCTATTTAAATGGTTACCGGGTAACTGTAATTTAGCGCAGCAAGTTGTGCTGGGTTGGCAATCACTAAGTGTGCCGGTATTCGCAGTTGTCCAAGGTAATTGCTTTGGTGGTGGCCTGCAAATAGCTCTTGGGGCTGATTATCGGATTGTGCACCCAGATGCTAAATTAGCCATTATGGAAGCGCGCTGGGGACTATGCCCTGATATGGGTGCAAATGTTGTACTACCTAGCTTACTAAAACGTGACGATGCCATGTGGCTTGCCAGTCATGCAGATCCTATTAGTGCTGATAAAGCGCTGCAATTAGGGTTAATAACCGAAGTAAATGCGGATCCAAAGCAACGCTGTTTAGCAATGATCAATACCTTATTAGCTCGCTCACCGGATACTTTAGCGGCAATCAAACGCGTTACCCAACAAAGTTTTAACACTCCAAGAAGACAAATTTTAGCAAAAGAAACCATTAGCCAAATTCGTCTGCTTATTAACAGCAATACAAAAAAGGCCATTGCAAAAGCCAAAGGCGCCGACAACATCGAGTATCAAAATAGTAAACGTTGGTAACAAATTCACTTAATATCAACGCTAAGCAATAAGTCGCATAGTTTTCAACAAGCAAATATGCTGAAGTATAATACGACCTGTAGTGAGTAAATAATCAATGGATCCCCGAACTGTGCTTAAAAAAATCTTTCCTTATTTACTCAGCAGCTGTTTGATTTTGGGTTGCTTGGCGATAGCAAAAATAATCATGCACTGGCTGCAAGGTAGCTTTCCAGCCCCCCTATTAGCGATGCTAATGCTACTTACGTTACTTTTAACAAACGTAGTTAAAGAGCATCACTTAACTCCCTGTGCTAAGCCATTATTAAATGTCATGCCGCTTTTTTTCATCCCTGCTGGGGTTGGTTTTATCGAACACCTTGAAATCATCGCCCTGCAATGGCAATTTCTCAGTGCAGTTTTCATTTTGGTGCCATTGACCAGCTTACTGCTTATCGCAGCAGTGATCAGTGTATTTAAAGGCAGGATTGAACATGATTGATCTATGGTGGTTAAGTATTCCTGTAATTATCACGCTGTTTTTAGGGTTAAGGAAGCTCAATACAACCATTAACAATCCTTTATTAAAAGCGCTGACTAATCCCGTTTTTATCACTATTACGCTTATAGCCATATTACTAGTGAGTTTTTCACTGCCTTATTCGCAATTTGCTAGCCATAGCCAGCTATTAAGCTATTTACTGGAGCCTGCCATTGTTGCGCTAGCATTACCGCTATATCAACAATTTGTGCATATACGAAGAAATCTCCTGCTGATTGTTGGCTGCTGTAGTTTGGGCATAATCAATGCCACTGTGGTTGCAACCTTACTCAGTGCTGCATTTAATGTGCCTGCACAATTAGCAGCTTCTGTTGCCGCCTTATCGGTCACTACTCCTATTACTCTATTAGTCACTGATTCACTCGGAGGCATTGCTTCGCTGGCAGCTGCGATGGTGATTTTTATCGGCTTATTAGGTGCTTTGTTCGCGCTACTTATTCTTCGTCAGGTGGGCATTTATAACCATCAGGCACAAGGCGTTGCGATTGGTACTGCATTTCATGCAATAGGCACCGCCGCCGCACTTGTTGAGCATCCACGTATTGGTGCATTTGCTTCAGTGGCAATGGCACTGAGCGCATTACTTACCGCTTTAATCGTACCATTACTTTATCCTTTTTTGAGTCAAGCTCTGCTATGATGAAATAGTTTAACCACTTTATTTATGGATAATAGATGATCAGTACAGAAATCCAACAAGTTGAAAAATACTACACCATGATCAGTGAGTACCTCGTTAAGTACAGCATGCAATTAGTTGGCGCATTGTTGATCTTGATTTTTGGTTTGTGGGTGGCACAAAAAATATCTAAGATGATTGCCGCTTTAATGGCGCGTAATAATATTGATATTACTCTCACTAATTTTGTCAGTAATGTAGTGAAAGTATTGTTTATCGTTATGTTCATTATTATTGCGCTGGGTAAAATTGGCATAAGTGTCACACCTTTTGTTGCTGCAATTGGTGCCGCTTCTCTTGGTGCTGGTTTAGCATTGCAAGGGATGTTATCAAATTATGGCGCAGGCTTGGCTATTATTGCCACCCGCCCCTTTATTGTTGGTGACACGATTGAAGTTAAAAATGTCAGCGGTCAAGTAAAAACCATTGAGCTAGGTTACACCATTTTGATCAACGAAGAAAAAGTCGAAATTACTATTCCTAACAAACACATCGTTGGCGAAATACTGCATAACTCGTTTAATTATTCATTAGTAAAAGGTGAAATTGATATTGCCTATAATGCCAGTGCTGAGCATGCTATAGAGCTTATAGAAAACGTATTGAAAGACCATGAGTTAGTCGCAAGTGAACCGCTATCACAAGTTGGCATTGAACGGTTTGCTGAAAGTGGAGTAACAATTAGTTACCGCTACTGGGTGCCGACGACGAAAATAATTGAAACCAAGCTGGCCGTAAACGGTGGCGTATATAGTGCGATTCAAGGTGCGGATATTGAAATTCCATTCCCACAACGAATTGTCACAATTAACCAACAAAGTATTGATAGCTAAGCTAGCAATACTGCAAACAAGGGAGCTAATTGCTCCCTTTATTTATACTACATCTTAACTTCATTAAAACTTATAGCGCACATTCGCAGTTACAGTTCTGCGTTGACCATAGAAGCAATCTCCACGCGCTAAACATGATGTAATCACTGTTTTATCCGTTAAATTTTGCGCTTGTAAACTAAAACTATAGTCATCAAAATCATAACCAATCATAGCGTCAAATAAAGTATAGTTATCCGTTTTAATAGGATCATTTAAAACTATATTATTCATTTCAACATAGGCACTTCCATCTGATGTTTCACCAACGTATCGTGCTCCAAAACCCATTTTAAAGCCGTTCAATGACTCAGGTCGCCAAGTACTCCAAATAGATGCTTGCTGATCTGGCAAGGCACTTAACTTTGCACCATCTTCACCAAGAGTATTACTTTGACTAACATAGCCGTCAGTGTATGCATAAGATGCGTAAACATCGACTGTATCCCACGCTAGCTGTGCTTCTAATTCAATACCTTTAACAGTTACCTCACCTTGCTGAACTTGTCCATTAGGGTCAATAAGATTTGTATTACCCACCTGTTCAGCTGGTAAGCTGGTGGTGCGATTTTGCTCTACAATATGATATACGGCGGCCGTAAGTAGATGCTCTGTACCTGCTGGTTGATATTTTAAACCCGCTTCAACTTGCTCACCCGTTTTTGGTTCGAATGCTTTACCGTAAGCATCTTGACCTATTAATGGTTCAAATGATTCACTATAACTTGCATACGGTGAAACCCCTGAGTCAAATAAATACATCAAGCCTAAACGACCGGTGGTCGCATACTGTGACTCACTTTTGCCGTTTTCAGGGTTTGTTGTTGCTTTATCGCGACGTAATGCTGTTGAGACTATCCACTTATCAGCAATTTTCATACTGTCTTGAATATATAAGCCAGTTTGATAAACCTTTGACGAGTCATAATCAACGATATCATCTACCGTTGGTAAATTAGCGACTTGGCCATATTTCGGGTTAAATAAGTCTAGCGTGCCAGCGAGTCCAGAAACAGAGTCGTTATCGGTATAAGCATTTTGATAATCAAGCCCCATCACTATTGTGTGCTCAATATTACCGGTTATTATATTGCCATGAAACTGGGCATCACTGGCAATAGCCCGCGAATCAGCGGAGCTAAGATAAGACACTCGCTTGACGCTGCGCCCATCTTCTAAAAATTTAGGTGGCCAACCATAAATCGTATGATAATCAGCATGACTATCGGTGTAACGCGCAGCAAGTTTAAACTGCCAATCAGCATTAATATTTTGCTCTAAAATCGCAGTGATTGACGCTTGCTCAGTATCATAACGATCAAAACCCGGCTCAGAAACAAAACGGTTTGATGGAATTTTGCCGTTTTCGTTTTCTAAAATAGTGCCTGAGTGAGGTAAGAACGAGGTACTCGTGCCTGATTCATTCTTTTGCCAATTAGTTAATAGCGTTATTTTTGTATCATCAGTGGCATACCAGGTTAATGATGGAGAAAACACAATACTGTTATCTGGCACATAATCGGTTTGCGTATCACTCTCTCGCCATAAACCAATTACTCGCCCTTGTAATGACGCATCATCATTTAAAGCACCAGTAATATCTCCCGCAACTTGTTTACGCGAATAGTTACCAACTTGCCCCCAAAGCTGCCCTGATGTTTCAGCTTCTGGTTTTTTACAGACTAAGTTAACAATTCCACCAATTGAACCTTGCCCATATAGCACTGAGCTCGGCCCTTTTAGTATTTCAATTTGCGACAATCCATAAGGGTTAGTACGAACATTATTATAACTACCATACAACGATTTTAAGCCATCTAAGTATTGTACGGGCGACACACCACGAATAACCGACCAATCGCCACGGGTATCAACACCGTATGGACCGTTATATAAACCAGACACATAACCAATTGCATCTTGAATAGTTAATGCGCCTAGGTCTTCAATTCGCTCTTGCGTTAAAACAGAAACAGATAACGGAGTTTCAATGATTGGCACGTCTGATTTTGCACCAGATGCACTCATGTATGAAATCAAACCTCGTTGACTTTTTACCGTAATAACTTCTAAATCGTGATCTTCACTCACAGCTTGCTGTTCGGCAACAGCATTTGAGGGATTTAACAGTGAAAGAAGAGTCAAAGATAAAATACTTAACGGTGTATTTATTCCACTTAACTGCATTAGTATTCCTTAGGACAAATTGAAATTGCAGGCAGTTTAATAGTACAATTATTGAAATGCAATATGAATGATAACAAATATCATTAACAATAGGTTTCACTATGGCTAAAGTAAGCAAGCGATTTTGGTTTCAATTACATGGCTGGTTCTCATTGCCTGTATGGGTTTTATTCTGTTTTATTTGTATTACAGGCACTCTCTCTGTAGTGAGTCATGAGCTTACCTGGTTAACCAACCCTGCAGCTCGAGCAAGTAATCCTAACAATTTGCCTGCAAAACCAATCGATGAATTAATAGCAGCAGTAGAACAACAACATCCAACTGCTGATATCACATCAGTATTGGTGTATGAACCGTATTTAGTAAACGCTATTATATTTACAGATCACAATAAACCCCAAGCAATTGCCTACGTAAATCAATACACAGGGCAAATACAAGCAGTTAATCAAGGCATCACCTTTATTGGTTTTATGCGCGCGTTACATGGTTGGCTGTTGTTTCCATGGCAATCTGGTTATAGCGTCGGTTATTATCTTGTATCTGCAATGGCAATAGTCATGTTTGGCGCATTAGCCACCGGGCTGATTATTTATAAAAATTTCTGGCGTGCTTTTACTCAGCCTAAATTGCGCTTCAATCAAGGTAAAAAAACCTTATTAAAAGATTTACATAGCTTAGCTGGCGTCTGGTCTATGTGGTTTTTACTCATTATGAGCTTAACGGGGTTTTGGTATTTAACTCAAGCAATTATGTGGCATAACGAAATTGATATTGAAGAGCATCCGCCGCTGGTTAGCGTAGCTGATTTGCCCACTTCTAAAACGGTACCGGCCATCAGTCTAAGTCAGGCTCTACAGCTCACTAAGCAGCAGTTTACTGACTTTGAACCTCATTACATCATGTTCCCAGAACATAGCCGAGGCATGTACAGTATCAGCGGCTCGAACAACACTATTTTCTATGATGACTATGCGTTCTCAACGACGATAAATCCTTGGACAGGCGAATTAGCACAGACTAAAAGCCCCGAATCAATGAACGCTCTACAAACTATTTCTCATATTGCAGACCCTTTGCATTACGGCACAATTGGCGGGATCTGGACCAAGCTAGTTTGGTTTATTTTTGGCGTGATCTTAAGCGGTATGTCTATTACAGGCTTTATGATGTGGCGTAGTAAGTTAGCTAAGACAACAAAGGCGCAGCTGCTAACAACTGACTATATTCAGGAGGCACAATAATGGCGCGACTTAAAAGTACTTGGTGGCAACGCTATAAGTATCTACTACATGCTAGTATTTTAATTTTACCATTTTGGTTTTTATATCAATCAATGATTCTCATATTTCCTGACTCATGGGGCGAGCAAACAATGGGAGAGTTTACCCTTGCACCCATGCCACTTAATATGGCACCCCCCTATAGCCACCATGGTGAATACGTTAAAGATTTTATGGTAATGTTTAATAAAGGAAAAATAGCAGATGTACGCCAAGGTTACATGAATATTGGCCCCACCCCATTACCACTTAGTCAGTTATCAAAAGCCGATGAAGGTATTTTACATGGCACGCGTCATGGTCAACATGTGCACGCTATTGCACCAAAATTAATAACCAGCAAAGATAAGGCATGGATCACACTCCAAACGTGGCAAGGTGAATTGCTAGTTCAAAGCTGGGAAATTCCAAGCCAGTTTATTAACTAACAACAATGGGGAGCAAAACATGCTCCCACGCCCACCCAGACCCAACTTTTATTTAACTTAAATCACCATTTATCTTTACAAAAGTAATAATATAATAAAGTATTATAATTAACCTTTTAAAGGTTACACCGTTGAGCTGCTCGTCGAATGCTAAATTTGCTTTAGCTATCGGATCATACACACACTGTACTTTGGAGATAAAATGAAATTTTCCACACAACTACTTTGCTGGCTTAGTTTAGCCGCCAATCCATTTTTTAATAATGCATTCGCTATCGATAATGGCGTCTATACCATAAAATCAAAATATAGCGCCAAATTTGTCGAAGTTGCCAATGCATCAACAGCTGATGGCGCGAATATTAGCCAATGGGCTAATACCAATCACGATACCCAACGCTGGCTCATTACTCAGGTTGAAAATAATAACTACTCTGTAATAAACCTTAACAGCGGTAAAGCAATGGAGGTCTTTGAGTGGTCAACTAATGATGGCGCAAACGTAGTGCAATATGACTATAGCGCTGGCGCAACCCAGCATTGGCAAATTAATAACGAAGGCAACGGCTATGTGAGCTTTATCAATGCCAATAGCCAAAAAGCACTCGACCTGTATGACTTTGACGGCAATGACGGGGCTAATATCAGCCAATGGGCATACAATGGCAGTGATGCACAGCTTTGGCAGCTCAATAAACTCGCCAACGTAGAATCCGCTCCCTTTGATCCTTCAACTACCAATGGCGCAACGGATCATTGGCCATTAACCGGTAGTTTAGTCACTCACGATCCAACCATCAGTTACGAAAATGGTACGTGGTGGATATTTCAAACTGGGCCTGGCATCGCTGGAAAGTGGTCAAATGATGGCGTAGCATGGAATGATGCGGCAGCGATTTTTCCTAATGGCTTAAATTGGTGGTCTAACTATGTGCCTGAACACGATGGCATTGATGTTTGGGCGCCTGAACTTAAAAGCTACAATGGGCGTAGCTCGCTTTATTATGCAATATCAACCTTTGGCTCGCGTGTTTCGGCAATTGGTTTAGCCTCAGCAAGTAGTGTCTCTGCCGGTAATTGGCGTGATGATGGTTTAGTGATAAACACCACCAACAGCAATAACTACAATGCGATTGACCCAGATTTAGTCGTCGCCAAAGATGGTGCGCCATGGTTAACATTCGGTTCGTGGAATTCAGGTATCAAGTTAATGCGGATCAACCCAATAACGATGAAACCATTTGGTGAGCTCTATTCCCTTGCTAGCCGCTCAGGTGGCATTGAAGCACCAACGATCATCTATCGCCAAGGATACTACTACCTATTTGTATCTGTTGGTAAATGTTGCGCAGGAACCGATAGCACCTATCGTATCGCATATGGGCGTGCAACGGATATTCGTGGTCCTTACTTAGACAAGAATGGCAACAATATGCTCTCTGGTGGTGGCAGTATTTTAGATGCTGGTAACAGCCAGTGGGCCGGACCTGGCGGCCAAGATATTCTTAATACCGATGTAATGGTTCGCCATGCTTATGATAAAGGTGACAACGGTGTGCCAAAACTATTGATCAGCACACTAAATTGGGACTCAAATGGTTGGCCTAAATTTTAAATCAGCCAACTTAGTAACATTTATAAAGCGTGTAATAACGCGCTTTATAAAAAACGCTCCATGATGGCAGCGGCAATTTGCGTAGCTATTCCACATCCCCACATATATGCACGTTGGATCGGGTAACCTCTAAAAATCCAACGCTTTCTAACATGATTAAAATTACTTAAATAATCAGCTTTGGCATCTGGCAGAGGTTGATCAGCAAGCTTTGCCCATGCTTTATAAACACCCGACATATCTGCACCACGCATAAATTGCTGTAACCAACGAGGAAATCGAGCGTATCGTATCGTCGACTGAAAATCGATGATATACGGTTTACCATCATCACTACAAAGCACATTACCCAAATTGCGCAAATCTAAATGTACAACCCCTCGGCGATGCATTAATGCAACCAGTCGTTCAAAATCTTTAAAAAAACTAACGGGTAGCACTTGTTTTTGTTGTACTAACTGTTTAAGTGGTGTGCCTGTAATATAGTCATAGGCAACAGCAATCGGCGATAATCGTAAAAATCGCCCACTCACTCCAGTTATGCCTGCTAAACGAGCCAACCCTTTATACTCTTGATTCACCGACAAAGGCGCAAAGGTTTTTCTCACCCACCAAGGGCTATGTTGAAAATCTTTAATTACTAAATCGAGTTGCTGATCGGTATAACGATAGACAATAGCATTTGCAAAACGTCCAGTATGAACAACATTTAAATTTTCGGCTGCAAACTGATGTTCTGGAAATTGCTGCTGTAACTGCATTAATAAAGTAGCTTCGATCATAACACCCTGCGATTTGTTAAATATAAATGCCTAGGCAACTATATTATCAAATCTCTGCACTCACAGCAATATAACCCTTAGCTAGATTTACGATTTCAAATTATGAATTGCTCTAAATAACAGCTTTGCCAACAGTTTTTTTTCATCATCAGAAAAGTCGATTAGTGCTGTGCGGTAAATATTATTCACAATAGGGAGTATTTCAGGGTAAAGCTGTTGGCCTTTTTCAGTAAGGCATAATAGCGTAGAGCGGCGATCTTCTGCGGATTGTTGTTTTGCAACTAAGCCTTTTTCTTCTAAACGAGACAACAAACGGCTCATCGCGCCACGATCATAAACCATATGCTCACATAGCTCTGCCAAAGTATGCACTTTGCCTCGAGCTAATAGCACCACAACAATATATTGCGCCGAAGTTAAATCCATTGGCGTAAGGCCAGCATCTAGATGAGTTACTAAATTTGACCGTAAATAAGCAACTAACCGACCCAGATCTTGAACGGGATCAAGATCATCAATACAACATTGTACAAGTGAAGCGGACTCTTTCATAAATTCTCAAAAACTGCGTGAAGGTCACTCATTGACCATTAATAGCTATAATAATTCAATCAAACATAATTGCGTAGTGACACCTAATTAGTGTAGCGTCAAACAAGCTAACTAATGTTATTGAGGAATACATGCAAAGTAAACAACGAGATGTTATCAAGTATATTGCCATACTTATACTGCTACTACTTTGCTGGTCAGAGCAATTTAACAGCTATGTCATGGATTTTCTTGACCAAACCTTAGTGCAGTCATCATTAGTTTATGCTTCTGCGCGCAGTGTTAACGGCATTATTTCTTTATTACAGTCGGCTGAAGTTGGTATTGGTATAGCCAGCATAGCGCCTGCGCAATTGCTTGATCCGGTGAACGATTTAGCCGAATACATTGCCGATGCGATGCGCATATCATTAGGCTCACTGTTTATCCAGCGGATTTTATTTACTATTTCATCAGGGGTATTTTTTAGCGCCTTGTTTACCGCCAGCGTCATTAGTTATTTAGTCTGTGATTATTTTGGGTATTTAAAACAGCTTAAAGGAAAGTTACTAGCCAGCCTGATTTTAGTGCGGTTTTTAATTCCATTTGTAGTACTTGCAACTGGGCTTGCCAGCCAAGCCTTTCTAGATGAAGAAATTAATTATCAAAATCAATATGTTGAAAAGACCGTTGACACACTTAGCGTACAGGCTAATGCAACCTCCACATTATCAGCACAACTGAGCGCAAAAATTAACAGTGGCAAGCAAACAACCCTCGATGAACTCGAACTTATTGCCGTTCAGCAACAACAATTAAAAGTAATTATTACAGAAAACCAACAGCAGCTTGAGCATTTAAATAAGCAAATTGACGCCATTCAAACGACCCGCAGTTTAGCCGAAAAACTCACCTTAACAGAACTTCCCGAGGCTAAACCATTACTGCAAAAACAGCGCGAGTTAAAGCAACAACAAGCATCTATCAACAATCAGTTCGCCGCGTTATATCAACAGAAAGCTCAGCTGCAACAACAGCTGCATGATTATAACGACCAACTAGCAGGTAATTCTGGCAATTTAATTAGCAAAGTCGTTGATACCGTTACCACTGGCATTACCGATATGGCTAATTCTTTAGAGGGCTTATTTATTGAATTTTTAAACTTAGTGTCGTTACTAATCATCAAATTATTTATCATGCCTTTGCTATTCTTATATTTATTTAGTAAGGCATTTAAAGCTATTTGGCAACGTTCCGTGCTACAAGCATTAGCGCAAATGAAAACAGAAATACACACCACCATCACAGAAAAATAACCGCTATATCATGCTTAGGGTCACATCAGCTCAGCATGAAAGCGATGCTCTAATGCGCCATTTAAAAACTAAAAGTTAAAAATTAAAACCAATAAAAACAGATGGATAAAATAAAAAGCATTGAATGAAAGGAAACCTAAATAGCTTTACTCTCACTGCAGAAGTCTTTCTTTTGTCACGGTTTTGTCATAAAAGTTATTTAGCTTGCATCGCATACATGGCTAACTTAGGACTTTACTCGTGCCAACACTTAAACCACTTGCTTATGCACTGAGCATATTAACACTCACAGCAACATTAGGCGCTTGCAGCAGCCAAGATGTTAATTCCACTCAACCAAGCCAAACTACACTAAAGCTTAACAGCACACCATTTTGGCAACAAAATAATGCTCAAGGATCGCAAGCTGCTTGGCTTTTTGATGATGCATGGTTACTAGCCAGTGAAAGCCAAGGCTTAATTGTAGTAGAGCAAAATAAACAACATAGCGAAGTACTTAACGCGGGTAACTTTGAAACTCTGTCAGTGCGTACTATTGGCGATAATCGCTTTTTAGTGACCAGTATTGATAATGAACGTGATCTGGTTGCCGTTTTCACCCTAACTCAAAGTAACGGCAACTGGCAACTAACGGAGCACGCACCGATTGTTGCACCACAAGCAAAACCTGAAGCGGTCTGCCTATTTAACAATCACAATACCGGGAGTATTTCTGCTTTTGTTGCTGATGTTCGCGGCTTAATGCGCGAAACCTTAATTTATAACTTTGCCACAGAGCAAACCACTAACATTGCGGTCCGAGAATTTGCCGGTGTAAATGAAGCTGCGGGTTGTGCGGTTAATGATGTAAGCCAACAATTATTTATCAGTGAAGAAGAACTTGGCATTTGGCAAATGAACGCCAATGCAGAATCTTCAGCGAGTAAACAACCCCTTACCATGGTTGCTCCCTTTGGTGAACTGGCCAGCGGTATTGGCGCATTAACCACCAGCACTGATGGCAGCCTCTGGTTTACTAGCAGCAGCAATAACACCCTATACCGATATAATCCAGAGCAAGGTATACAACAAAAGTGGCGTGTCTCTGGAGATCTCAGTATTGGTTCTGTGGTAATTGATAATAACGCCACTACTGCTCAAGCCATTATGTATGACGATGAAAGTGGCGCGTACCGCAGCAGCCAGTTAATTTTAGACCCAATCACCAGTACGACAAAAACCAACACCACCACGGCAAAAACAGCACATGTGTATGCAAACGTGCAAACGACACCAGTTGCAGCATTTGGTGATGCCGCAGACGATCCAGCCATCTGGGCGCATCCAACCGACGCCGCTAAAAGCTTGATCATAGGCACCGATAAACGTCGCGGACTGATGATCTATAACTTAGCTGGAGAGCAAATTCAAAACCTTGACGTAGGTAGAGTTAACAATGTTGACGTTCGTCAAAGTAGTAATATCAACAACCCAACTCACACGCTAATTGCAGCCAGTAACCGCAGTGAAAATAGCATTAGTTTGTTCACTGTCGACATACAAAACAGCGTACACCACTTAGGTAGCGTGGCTACCAATTTGAGTGAGATTTATGGCTTATGCATGTATTCATCGAAATCTGGTGACTATGTATTTGTGAATGATAAATCAGGGTTATATCAGCAATATAAAATAACCAGCCAACAGCAACAAGTCTCGGGCAAACTGGTGCGCGAATTTACTCTACCTAGCCAGCCAGAAGGTTGTAGTAGTGATGATAAAAACGGCGAACTTTTTGCCGGTGAGGAAGACGCTGGTATTTGGTTTATCCAAGCAGAGCCTGATTCACAGCAAGCGCCTATTTTATTGCAATCCGTGAATGAAATGCTAGTTGATGATGTAGAAGGTATGGAGATTTATCATGGTAAAGACGAGCGCTTATTAGTGGTATCTAGCCAAGGTGACGATAGTTATGTCGTGTATCGCATAAATAAAGGTGAAAAACACCCTACCCTTGAGTTTGTCAGTAAGTTTAATATTCTTGCAAACTTAAATAACGGTATTGATGGCGTGTCAGAAACCGATGGCTTAACCGTTACAGCCAAACCGCTGCCTGGCTACCCTCTTGGCGTATTAATAGTGCAAGATGGCTACAATCGTATGCCACAGCAGCCACAAAATTTTAAACTGGTGGATTGGCGCCAAGTACATTCACTTATCTATGGCGACGCTAAGTAAAGTAAAGTAAAGTAAACTAAACAAATATAGCCGTCACTTGGCGGCTATATTACCGTTGTTAACCACCAAATAACTAACACCAACACAGTCAAACCAAGCATTGCTTTGGTTTTATGTTTTGTAATAATTCGCTCTGCTTGATTGCCAGCATAATACACCACCAGCGCCAGACCAAAATACCGAATTGAACGAGCAATAGTCGTTGCAATTAAAAACATTATTAATGAATATTTGGTCGCACCCGCTGCGAGCATAGCTATTTGAAAAGGGATTGGCACTATCCCCAACATTATTACAAACCAAAAACCTTGCTGCTGCATTTGCTGTTCTACGTGTTCAAACTGCTCTGGATTTGAAAAGGTATTGATCACCCAATCGCCAACCGCATCAAACAAGTAATAGCCAAGCGCGTAACCAAACAAAGCCCCAATAATACAGCCTAAAGTCGCCATTAAGGCGATTAGCCAAAGCTTTTCACGCCGCGCTTGCATCAACGGCACCAATACTGCTTCAAGAGGAATAGGAACTATTGTTGACTCTAAAAATGAAGCCGCCGTTATGCTGGTTAACATATGCTTTGAATCAATAAATTGTCGTGTTTTTTGCTTTAAGCGCTGCATAACAGCCATAGTATCACCTTGGTAGTGCTTATAAGTTATATTTATAAGCATATTGCAAGCTCAATACCAGCCTTGCATAATAAATAAGTGCATTGTTTTATAAGCATTTTTTAATAAATATTAACAGGAACAGGCAAATAAATTTAACTGATAGTGTAAAAACCCCCAATTAAAATTGTAAATTTTACTGTAATCAATCGCTTAGGGATTAAGCAATGTAATATTGGCTACGGCCACTATTTTTCGCTTTGTACAAGGCTTGATCAGCACGTTTAACTACCTCATTAAACGCTTCTTCTGGGGCCTTAAATGACACACCAATACTTACACTTACTGTTCGATTAGCAGCAAGTTCAATGGTATGTGCAAGTGATAGTAATTGCTCACTTAAATCGCAGGCTTTTGGTCGGTCATCGCCGGGCAGGTATATTGCAAACTCTTCACCACCTAAACGTGCAAAAACACTATTATTAGGTAAAGCTTTGGCATATAAAGATGATAATTCGATCAGTACTTGATCCCCCCTATCGTGACCAAACTGATCATTAATCACTTTAAAAAAATCGATATCAATAAGCAAAATTGTATACGGGGCTGATTGATTTTTTTGCATATATTGATAAAAAAATTGGCGGTTCGCTATTTGGGTTAAGTAATCAGTGATCAGCTCTTTTGATAACTGCTGCTGCGCACTTGTTAAATCGCCTATAGTTAACTTTAAACCATAACAAGTAAACAACATGCCTACAGTACGTAAAACATCCTCAACATAAATACCAATAAACAAAGGTTGGGTTAGCATTTCATCAAGTAGATCAAAGGTTAAACCCGCTGACCACAATAATAAACCGATGCTTAAATTAACATAAGCAAAAACTGATAAGTTGGCCCTTTGGACAATGATAAAAATAGCCACCACAATTAATAGGTTAATTGCGTCGGTAAGTACACCATTAAAAAAAATACTGTTATCTAATTCAGGATAGAAATAAATATACGAGGTAACTATTAAAAACAGAGTAACTACAAATACAGCTGAAAACACGGGTTGTAAGGTGTTTTTTGCCGTTTGTTGTTGAAGTTTATTATCACTGTATTCCATACACGTTTCGCTGATTAAGTGAGCGCTATATTAAATAACGCTATCACAAGCTAATGAATATATAGCTTTTAAATACAACTGCCGTTTTATATCACTGGAGCTGATTTTTTAAGTTCCTAACACCAGCACCAACCTGAGTTTACACACCTGAACAAGGTATTTTAACCACAGCATTTTTTGTATTTTTTATTACTGCCACACGAACATGGATCATTACGTTGTGGTGTTTTTTCAAAAACTTGAGTAACAGGTTTATTAAGCACAATATCTAAAGGAGTAATATCTTCAGCAAGCGTACTATCAACACGAATATCTGCAAATAAATCATTAGCTATCAAAATAGCGTTTATTTCAAGCTCACGTGCAGCGCTTTGCACCTGTAAAACGAGCGGATTTTCTTCGCTACCAGGTTTTACTTTCGGTTTAGGCTGATAAGTACCTTGATTATTTTTACCCATAATATCGGGCTTACCACGATAGAAAAATTTTGACACCTGCGTTCCTAACTGTCATTTAAAGCAACTCACCGCGAGTAGCTAAAGGCTGCGCAGTCTAACAGAATTTAATACTGTTAGCGCGCATCTTTAAAATCGATAATGAAGCTAATAAACTTTAGTCGTCTTCAGGTGCTTGTGCTGCTTTTATTCGCTCTTGGTTTTCTTGCATTTGTTCAAATGCAGCTTTGATTTCATCAAGCACTGAATCAACATCAGCCTCAGCATGGTTATCTGCAACCTCACCGTAAAGAACAGTTTCTGCTGTTAATTCACCCGCTTGATACAAAGCCCACATTTCTTCACCAAAACGCGTATCGAGTATTTCTGGTGCGTACTGCCCGTAATACAAGCGCATATTGCGTACATCACGTAAAAACATTTCTTGCGCATTGTTATTCGCCGCCGCATTTACTGCCTGCGGTAAATCAATCACCACCGGACCGTAGCTATCTACTAACACATTAAATTCAGACAAATCACCATGCACAATACCCGCACATAGCATTAAGCGAATGTAATGAACCATAGTAGCGTGATCTTCAATTGCCTGCTCAGCAGTTAAACTCACATCATTTAAACGCGGCGCAACATCACCATCATTATCGGTGACTAAATCCATGATCAGTACACCATCGTAACAACCATGAGGTTGTGGTACTTTTACGCCAACCCGAGAAAGCGTGAAAAGCGCATCTACTTCCGCATTTTGCCACACGTTTTCTTGTTCTTTACGACCAAACTTAGAGCCTTTTTCCATCGCACGACCGCGGCGGCTATTCCTTACTTTACGTCCTTCTTGGTATTTTACTGCTTGTTTAAAACTTCGGTGTTGTACATCTTTGTACACTTTCGCACAGCGAATATGCTCGCCACAGCGAACCACATAAACCGAGGCTTCTTTTCCACTCATTAATTGGCTGATGACTTCATCAACGATACCGTCTTCTATTAACGGTAAAATCTGTTTTGGCGTTTTCATGACACTCTTATACCGTACTTAGGCATACCTTGTAATCTTCTCGCAAACTATTTTATCTGACAGACCCTTACGTTAAAGCAAAAGCAGACGAAAACCAATGCTAATAAGCGCACAATTGACCTTATCAAGCATGTTAAAGAACAAAAAACTTGACTAAATCGGCTAAATCCACAAACTGCGAAGTTAACAGCCCAAATTATACTTACTTTATATGAATTCAGAAATACGCTATCGCTTCCAATCTGGTCAAATCGCTAATCGTTTTTTAAACGAATTAAAGCATTGGCCTGTCGCCCGAGTAAAAACAAAACTTCTTAATGGTGGTTTTGACGTTAAAGTAAATTATCAATTCGATGGCGCGGGGTTTGATTACACTTGCGCAGAACTTGATGAATTAGCCGCAAAACATGCCGGTGAAGAAGTTAGCTAAGTATATTAAGCATACAGCAATATACATTTTGAGTTCTCTCAGCTATGTTATTAAATCTTAAATCAATAACATATAGGCACTGCAATGAATAACCCACATTCAGATCACATTCCTCAAGAAGCCTTTGATTGGTACGATGAATACGCTCATGGCAAAATGGATAGACGCACGTTTATGAAAAAACTTGGTGGCTTAGTCGCCCTTGGTTATTCAATGACAGTGCTCACGTCAGCGTTATTACCAAATTATGCCTTAGCCGAACAAGTTTCGTTTAATGATGAATCAATTAAAGCAACTTATCAAAGTTTTGATTCTCCCAATGGTCATAGCAAAGGACAAGGTTATTTAGTAGTGCCAACGCAATTAAAGGGCAAGCGCCCGGTAGTCTTAGTGGTGCATGAAAACCGAGGCTTAAACCCTTATGTAAAAGATGTGGCCCGTCGTTTAGCCAAAGCGGGTTTTGTCGCTTTTGCACCCGATGCGCTATTTCCGCTAGGTGGTTATCCGGGTAATGATGACGAAGGGCGAGCCATGCAAAGCTCAATGGATAAAGAGAAAATTCAAAATGATTTTGTTGCCGCAGCCCACTATTTAAAATCACACCCACTCAGTAATGGTAAACTTGGTGCCGTTGGATTTTGTTTTGGCGGTTATATTGTCAATTACCTCGCTGCGGTTGATTCATCATTATTAAGCGCTGGAGTACCATTTTACGGCACGCCCGCCAGCGAAGCTCTGCGCAAAAATATTAAAGCCCCGTTAATGATCCAATTAGCCGAGCTTGATGAGCGCGTAAATGCAACATGGCCTGACTATGAGCGCGATTTAAAAAGTCTCAATGTAGATTACAAAATGTATATGTATAAAGATGCCAATCACGGTTTTCATAATGACTCAACGGGCCGTTACGATAAACCGAATGCAGAACTTGCATGGCAACGAACTTTAGCATTTTTTGAGCAACACCTTGTTTAATTATATCTTGTTTAATTGCATCTAGTTTAATTGCACCTTGATTAATTGCATAATGGTTAGTGCCAAGCATAATAAGCTAGCACTAACTTCATTCAGAATTAAGTACTTCAGTTAAGAAAAATCACCGACTCTATGACTAAATTTTTTCTCCTAAAATACATCGCTTTTTTTAGTGGATGTGTTGCTTGTTTTACCCTTCATACGCAATTTGCAGTGCCTGCGGTTATTGCATCTTGCCTAACCGGACTTATTGGCAGCTTTATTCCTTTTCCAAAACAGTATGCAAATCATCCTTACGCAGCTGTTTATGCTGGTAGTTTTGCTGGAATGTGCTCTCAGGGGTTGATTAATACCTATTGGGAATTAGCAATTATTTCATTGATTGGGGCTATTTTATACGTACTGACGACTAAAGTGTTTACTGGCTTTGGTGGTAAATTAGGAAGTATTGCCTTTATTAGTGTTGCTTTGTTTGTATTAGCTAAAGGGCTTGCGGCATGAGTTTATCATCGGTAACACTTGCTTTACTTGGCGCGTTTTTGACCTTTTATTTAGCTAAGCATAACCGTCTAGATGCGATTAGAGCGTCAGCAATTTTAGCTATTATCGCTTACCTTATTTTACTTACCACCGAGTTCAACGCAGAGCTATATAGCAGCATTTTTTTTGGTGGAACATTTATAGGCATGAGCGCACCAAAACGCTTTGGTATTTACACGCTGTTTTCTGCCAGTGTTATTTTTTCGATTTTGTTTGATAATTTAGTGCCTTACCTTAGTAATTTTGGCGGAGCTTTGGGCATAAGTGGATTTTTGTCGATATGTGTCTGCCAAATAGCGATTGTACTAGGCGCTCCTCGCAGTAAAAAACGCCACTAGTTGAGATGCGCTTTGTGGCAATTAAACTAAATAAAACACATAATTTTTTACTTAAAATAGTCTACAAATCAGCTTAAATTGTAGATTTTTAATAACGATGAAACGTATTATACCGTATTGATACAGAGCGAAATAACAGGATAGTTATGCCAAATCGTTTATTTATATTAAGTTGTATAGCACTACTTAATGGCTGCACAACGTTAAGTCAAGATGAGTGTAAAGTCGCTAATTGGCAAAGTTTAGGTTATGAGCACGGCGTAAACGGTGGTGATTATGCCGATGGCATAACAAAGATCGCGGCGTGTAACGATTACAATATTACCCCAAATATAGCACAATTCAAAAGTAGCTACGAACGTGGTTTAGCGGTGTATTGTCAACCTGAAAACGGCTTTACTCTTGCTATGCGTGGAGTCTCGTATAACGGTGTATGTAACAGCCGTGCATTTCGAAAAGCGTGGGAAGAAGGTAACGACCGTTATCAAATTCAACAACGTCGTATAGAAATTGATAACCGTCTAACCGAGCTAAAACAACAACTCTCTGAAACTAATCAGCAATTAAACAGCAATAACATCACGCAAACGCAGCGTAAAGAGTTAAATACACAGCAACGCCAATTAGAACGTGAGTTAAAGGACTTAAGACGCGAAAAATCCTTATTACCACTATTGAATAAAGCCTCAACATTTGAAATTACCTTTCCTTAATTACCTTCTGCCCAGCCTGTAATAATAGGGCAGGGTTAATGCAAAAAGCGAAAGCAAAATTCAGGTTAAAAAAACCACTGTAATTTATGTGAATAAGTCTTAACTTGAACTGTCAAAGCAAGTCTGAGCCAGTAAACACTGCTCGAGTTTAACTAATTCTGACAATATATTAAGAGCTTCATAGTAGTGATGAAAGCCCTCACGAAGAGGGCTTTGAATCCTTATAAAAAATAATGCGGCAGAGCACCAAGATTAGCTGAAAATTAAAGAAACATACCGCCAGACGCTTCAATACGCTGTCCGGTAATCCAGCTGCTGTCTTCACTCAGTAACATGGCAACGGCTTTACCAATATCGTCAGCCTCCCCAACCCGACCCAAGGCGGTAACAGATGCCACCATTTGGTTCACTTGTTGGTTGTCACGCACATTACCACCGCCAAAGTCTGTCGCGATGGCGCCAGGTGCCAAGGTATTTACGCGAATTTGTCGGTTTGCGAACTCTTTTGCCATATAACGCGTCATGACTTCGACTGCACCTTTGGCCATCGCGTAGGCACTTGAACCTGGCATACTAAACCGTGCCAAGCCAGATGAAATATTAAGAATATGACCGCCGTCTTTAATATGTGGCAATAATGCTTGGGTTAAAAAGAAAGGTCCCTTTACATGGATTGCCAGCATATTTTCTAACTCTTCATAAGTGGTTTCTTCCACACTTGCACGCAAACCTGTGCCAGCGTTATTTAACAAATAATCGAAATCGCTTCGTGCAAATTCATTGCTCAACAACCCCTTAACCTGACTAACAAATTCAGGAATGGCATCAAAATCGCGCGAATCCAATTGAAGAGCAAAGGCTTTTCGACCTTTTTGTTTAATCTCTTCAATCACATTTTGTGCCGGTTGAACATTATTGTGATAAGTAAAAATAACGTCTATGCCTTTGTCAGCTAACGCTAAAGCACTGTTTCTTCCTAACCCTCGGCTAGCACCAGTAATAATTGCTAATTTATTCATCACTCTCTCCAATCTATTCTGTAACAATTTTAAAACCTTAAACCATAGCGGCTCTGACCACGTAGAACAGAGTAGATAATTTATTGTGTTCGATATACATGACAAAAGTGATAACATTGTTCGGATAAAACAAACAAAGGTAGAAGATGTGGACAAATTTGAAGCCATGCAGCGCTTTGTATTGGTTGCTCAATTTGGCAGCTTTACCAAGGCAGCAGACGCACTTGGCCTGCCAAAGTCAAGCGTATCAAGTGCTATTCAAGGGCTTGAAAGTGAATTAGGCACGCGGCTTTTTCATCGCAGCACGCGCAGCGTCACCTTAACTCAAGACGGCGAGACTTACTTACCACAGTGCCAAGTACTGCTCGCCGAGTTAGACGCTTTGGCAAGCCAGTTCCAACGTAACTCTGATGATGTTCGCGGGGTACTCAGAGTCGACATGCCTAGTCGTTTTGCCACTACGGTTGTCATTCCGCATTTATCCTACTTCCTCGAAAAATACCCCAACATACGCCTAAAGATCAGCAGCGCAGATTATCGAGTTGATATAATTAAAGAAAGCATTGATTGCGTCATTCGAGTGGGTAATCTTGACGATAGCAGCCTTATCGCTCGCCCATTAACGCTGTACCGAAGCGTAAACTGTGTGTCGCCAAGCTATGTTGAAAAATATGGTATTCCACAGAGTCTTGCAGAATTAGCCAATCATAAACTGATCGAATATTCTCATACGCTTGGTAATCTCGATGCCCAATTTGAATACATGGAAGGCGACAAGGTAAAACAACAATCCATGCCAAGTAGCCTAGCGGTTAATGGCACAGATGCTTATTTAGATGCTTGCTTAGCAGGGCTTGGCATTGCCCAACTCCCCGCGATTGGTGCAGAAAACCTCATCAAGAAAGGCCAGCTCATTTCTGTCCTACCTCAATTTGAAGCCGAGCCAATGCCGGTGTCTTTGCTCTATTCTTCACGTAGACAACCAACTAAACGCCTAACTGTCTTTATGGATTGGCTGCAATCAATCACCCTAGCAAGATAATAAAAGTCACAGCGCTTTGGGTCACGTTATTGAAAAACACCTATTGTGAAAAACGCCTTATACATGTTCCAAAAAAGTTTATTTGAAAATATTTTAATAACTAAACCTTTTAAGTAGTCACACTCTCAATATAATTCTCTGCTTCCCAGTTAAGGGCACTATGAAATATAAACAGCATTTTTGAAATCTTGAGGGTTATCGCTCACAGCCGTAATATCGGCAAAGTGGTAGAAGCGGACATTGATGATTCTTGATGTGTGAAGTCAAGATTTGACCCCTCTGGCTTTTACTGGCTTGACCCCTCTGGCTTTTAATTAAAGATTTTGGCTTTAAAAAACACTACAAGCTTAGCGGCAAAGTCCATTATGTTTGTTTTTTCAACGGTCAGGTGATAAATGTTTATGACCGTTTTGGGCGTTAGTTTCCCTTTTAAGATGCGAACTAGACTGACAATTTATCGCAAAATCAGTTTAACTGACGTGACTTCGAATGACGGGCATTGGCACAATGTTCTCGTATGGTTCTGAATGACGTACGGCCGCTCTTGCCGTTTTTGCGACTGTCAGCAAGCAAATCTTGCATGTCTCATTATCTATTAGCCGACCATAAAACTTTGTAACGTGAAACTAAGTTTATTTGTTAGATAGCGCTCCTCCAGGTTACTAAATTATTAAACAAAAAAACGGCTCAACATGAGCCGTTTATTGTTGTCTGTTACATCAATCACAATTGGCTGATTTCCTGCCCCAACTCAAACTTGCTATCGGTGACTATTTTTTCAAGCACTATCACTCTTTTAGCCAGCTGCTCTACCCTTTTCTGCATGTTATTCACCGCTTCGGTATCTGTGTCTTTTTGCAGCGCTAATATCTTCTGATTGACCTCAGATTTGTAATTAAAATAATTACGCACAAAGATGATAATTAAAATCGGTGAGGTAAGGGCTAGCATAACTAAAAATAATTCAAACATAGTGGTTCTCCTAGTAGCTGTTTTGAGTGGTTAGTTCTGATTGAGGTTGTGAATTAACATCGCCATTGTTGCGCCATAGTGTTTTAAAGGCTATTTCCCGTGTTTTCCCTTTACGCACCAGTATATGCACATAAATTATACTTAGAATAATGGCAGTGACCTTGAAAAGGTTGCCTTCTAGGTCACCAGCGGCGCCGCCTGACATGCCAAATATACCGTAAGCTGCATTCATGAAAATATGCATAAACATAGGAAACCAAATGCGGTATCCACATTCACAATATAACCACGCAAACCATGTTCCAGCGATAGTTGTGATGGTTAGCGCCATAACAACAGACATAACATCATGCCCTTGGTAAATATGCCCTAGACCAAAAATAACCGAGCTAATTAATGCGGCAGGAATAAATCCCCAACGACAAAAGTGAAATAACACCCCAAATAACGCTGCCCTAAAGATAATTTCTTCAAACAACCCAGCATATACTGAGCCGGTAATAATGCCAGGCAGTGAGAGGTCTAATTCGGTACTTAAGAATGCATACCCTAAGGTCATAGGCAAACAACAAGCTACAGCTGCCAATAAGTAGTGCTGACTGCCAGACACGTTTACACCTATTACGTCATACCAAGGGTGTTGTTTAAATAATAAGACCGCCACTAAGACAAGTGGCCCGTAGATAAATAGATATTTCGCCAAGGTGTGTAAAAGATAAGTTTGTTGATCTAGGTTAAGTAATACTTCGCTCCAACTCTCGCCCCAAAAATCACGCATAAAATAGTGACAGAACATAAAGGTGGTTAATAATATTAGTGATTTGATTGTGTGATTCATAGTTACCTGCTTAGTAAGAAATTCAAAATTCGAGCTAAGCATGCCAAGCCCAATTCATCATGGCGATGAGTTAGGGCTAAAGCTGATTATTTAGGGTTTAGTGACAAAAATTTGCGGTGATTAACAAGCCTTAGGGGCGAATGACAAGGCCTTTTTTGTTGCTTCTACATAGGTTCTAGAGACGGGCACTACCAAATCGCCAGCCTGCATAGTCAATTGCAAACCACCGGCGTTACCTTGCCATAACTTAACTAAACCAAGATTTACTGCATAAGATCTATGACAACGTACCACCTGAGCGTCAGCTGGAAGCTGTTTTAACAATTTGGTTAACGAGCCGCGCAATAACTTACGACTGCAATTTTCATCTTCGAGCATACCAAGCTCACAATAATTATCCGCAGATTTGATAAATAAAATCTGCGACAAACTGACTTGTACAATGTCATCTTTATTGTCACCTCTTAAGGTTATTTGTTTTTCTAAGGTTAGCGTAGCGTTTTTCGCTTGGCTTGACTCAAGGGCAATTGGCTGAGACTGAGTAATAGCAACTGAATGTCGATTAACTAAAAACATAAAAATAATCGGAAACAAACCAATGGCTAAAATATAAAAAACAAACAACAATTGATTCTGCCAATGCCAAACACCTAATATGGCCACCACAAAATAACTGTGATTAAATACCGCTACAAAGCCAATATACAAAGTAGCAATAAGGCCTTTTCTAATGTGGCTATTTAACCGTCTACGGCTTAATAATATCTCTATGAACCCAGCCAGCAATAAAGCACAAAAAGTCACTAAACCATAACCAGACAGACGCAGATATTTATAGGAAATAGTATCGCTGTGCGTGCCAAAAGGTTGAAACAAGAATAATATTACTAAGGTGACCACAGAAAATAGCATCGCTCTTTGAATAAGCGTTTTTTTTGAGTCCAAATCATCCTTAAGCCACAACTTCACTATTTATACACCTTCTGAAATTTTCGACCGTTAAAATACCACAGTTCTACTATGCTTTTAAGGTTTAGATAAATAAACAATTTACAGACATTCGACCTTATCTAAAAGATGCCAAAAAACCAAAAGGGGTCAAATCTTGACTTCAGACATCAAACAATCTCGAAGTTTTTCTAATTGCAATTCAACCTTCTTATCTTCAATCATTAATGCATTTAATCTACCGACAGTTTTTGATATCGCCGAATAGTGTTTAACATTAAAAACATCTGCTAATGCCTGCAAATTTAATCCCGTTAAATCTTGGCATAATTTTATAGCAAACCAGCGTGGTAAATTTTTCTCTTTTCGCCCCTTTTTAACCGTTATAATCTCATCAACTTCAACATTAAAGTGTTTAGCTAAGTAAGCTATAACATCATCTGCTGAGCGTTTTTTACTAACAAGCTTTCTTTCGCTATCTGATTTAGCAATATAGTCTTTTATGTTTTCAATAAAGTCCTCACAACCCAAAACCGACAATAACTTTTTAGCACTATAAAAAGCGCTTATTTCTTTATTGTTTTCATATTCAACAAATTGCTTATAAGCAGCATATTTACGCTTTTTGCCTTGCAGCGAAAATATAAAGCCTCGCACTAGCCATTTAGGCGTCGCTCCCCTTTTAATGAAAGCTGGATAACTAGACCATTTATACTTAGCAAGCTCTTCTACCAACGGTATTTTCGTTTCAATTGGGTTACGATGAATATACCGACTGACATGCAATAAATAGTTATCAGCATCCACCAGCACCGCTTTGTAGCGCCCTCTAAACAGCGCACCATCGGTGTTATGTACTCTATTAAAGTATTGGGTGTAAAGGCCATTAATATGCTTCATGGCTCGGCCTAAATTTGCATCAGGGGTTTTGATTAGCAGGTGGTAATGATTGGTCATTAAACAATATGAATGCACTTCAATATTAAAGCGAATACTTGCTTGCTCAATGCAATGTAAAAAATACTTAAAGTCGTTATCACTTAAAAAGATATTTTCGCGCCCTCTCCCTCGATTCATTACATGATAAAACGCATTTTCATACTCTATTCGCAGCGGCCTAGACATAGTAATTCACTCAATGAATAGTAAACTATAAATCTAGACCTTTGATGTCTGAAGTCAAGATTTGACCCCTTTTATTTTTTTTCGCGCCCTCTCCCTCGATTCATTACATGATAAAACGCATTTTCATACTCTATTCGCAGCGGCCTAGACATAGTAATTCACTCAATGAATAGTAAACTATAAATCTAGACCTTTGATGTCTGAAGTCAAGATTTGACCCCTTTTATTTTAAGACATTAAGTTCTTTTTAAGGACGTAACTTAAAATGTTGTAATCGTCAGCACTAAACTTCATATAGTTTGCGTATAACGCTCAAAGCAGCTGCGCGGTACGCGTCGGCTGCCTTTGTTTGTTAGCCAACTCTGACTGCACACGGAATTTAGCAAAATATGCGACCATTGGGTGAGGATCGTTTTGTAATTCTTTCGCTTTGGCGACTCCCAATTTTCGATGAAGAACGCCAATTACCCTAAGTAAAGGATGTTTTGCTTTTATGCAATCATATGCAGAGATACTTAATGACTCAAAGCACATTGTTTTAAAGTCATAACTGCTGAACTCACCTACTTCATGAAGATTGTTCTCTGTTCGCTTTGCATCATCTATCTCTGGGTGAGTTAGGCAATCTGTAGGAGTAAGCTCATGAAAATAAGCGCCATGTTCCCAAATTGCATGAACATCTGTCAGGCTAACTTTCTGTTTCCCATCTATAACAACCCAGCTTCTGGCTATTTCGTCCTGGCGTCTGTAAGCGGTAGTAAATACTTCAATTCTGCCGCTGACTGATTCAGCAAAATTTTCTTCAATCCGTTTCTTTAGTTGAGACCATTTCATGATTTTTCTCATAAAGGCTAACGAGCCTGTAGATTAACTCGTTTAAATTTATTTTAATTGATCCTAAATTCGGATAATAAGTGCAATTTCTCAGATTAGATGGCCAGCTGTTATAATTCGGCCATTTTCTCGCCAAAGGAAATTGCTTTAATGAAATATAAACAGCTGACACAAGAAGAAAGATACC
>NZ_JACJEZ010000079.1:0-12640 GCF_014164365.1 Pseudoalteromonas sp. SG43-6 | reverse complement strand
GCTAAGGTTAAAGGTTAAAGGTTAAAGGTTAAAGGTTAAAGGTAACTTACTAACCCTAAGCCCACGACTCAATAGACTTCATCAAACCTGATAACATTTTGGATAACTGTTTTGTCTCTTCGATCCAAAGTTCAGCTTGATCAATACTTATTTCACCAATTTTAACTGCAATATAAATTTGAGAGCGCAATTCACCACAACTACCTTTAGAGTATGAAAGAAAGCGCGCATAATCTTTGGGAGTCTTCCTCTCATAACGTTATTCGATAAGTCCGTTTATCTCACCTCTTCGAGGCCGCGCAAGCGCGTTCAAAATTTGCTCCTGCAATTTTGTCTGCAATATTTGAAGAAATAGATAAAGCTGAGCGAGTAATTTGATCTTTTAACCCAAACTCTTTACTTGATTTGAAATGTATATAGATCCCACAAGCCAAGTCAGCTGAGCGCTGCCATACGGCTAAATCTTCAAACTGCATAATAACTAATTCCTTGTCTATAACTTCCCTTTAACTCTAAAGCTTTTCATCTTTGACCTTTAGCCTTGAAACTTTATTAAATCTAGCTTTTCAAATTGCATAAAACTTCCCTCTTTAATTTCCTAGCCCCTAGTCAGTTCCCTAGAACCTGTTTCTTACCCTAGCACCTAGTTACCTTTCACTTAACCCGATCCCCACTACCACTTCCGGTTACCGTCATTAATATGTATTTAAAATAGTTGCCAATTGTCAGTGTATCGATCATCTCACGATCAGTTTGAGCAAGTAGCTCAGGAGTAGACATATCAATTTCATTCACTTGGGCAAGGCCTGTAATACCTGGGCGTACTGAAAATACATTTTTAGCGTCACGTGCTTGGGTTAGCTCTTCTTGATTAAATAAACCAGGGCGCGGGCCGACTAAGCTCATTTCGCCTTTTAGTACATTCCAAAGTTGTGGCAGTTCATCTAACTTTGTTTTACGTAAAAAACCACCAAAAGGCGTTATTGAAGCCGTACTTGCTAAATGGCTTGCTACTGAGGCTGTATCAACAGTCATAGTTCTAAACTTAACTAACGTGAATGGTTTTTTATTACGACCCACACGCTCTTGGGTAAATATAGGAGAGCCAGTATCAAACAAGCCAATAATGTATAAAATCACCAAAAATGGTGACGCAAATAACAAACCAAATAGTGAAAACAAAAAGTCGAGTAAACGTATCATTTATAAATCCATTAATTATTTTGTTGAGGTTTTAGCAGCAAGTTTAAAACCATGTTCAACTGAATAAGGCGGCTGCCAATCAAGCGTATTCTTTGTATGACTAATATCTAACTGCAATGAACCAGTTAATCTGTCAATCACATCGTTTTTATTTAGTAATTTACCGGCTAACTTAAAACACCAAACTGGCACGGGTAAAGCTAGATTTTTCTTGCCTTGTACTTTGGCCATTAACGCTAGCATTTCAGCCGTTGATAAATCATAGTCGTCAGAAGCTAAAAACACCTGATTAGCAGCTTTGGGATGCTCAATACACACCTTGATTAAATCAACCAAGTTATAAACTGATACTAAACTACGCTTATTACTTTTTATCGATCTAAACGGCAATGGTAAACCTTTGCCAACAAAGCGCATTAACGAAGCAAAGTTTGCTTTAACCCCTTCACCGTAAACAAGTGGTGGGCGGATAATCACAACTTCCATACAGGTTTGCTTGCTGAGATCTAACAATTGCTGCTCCGCCTCAGCTTTAGATATTCCGTAAGGATCTTCTGCAGCTGATTTGTCACTTGCAGCAAAAGGAGCTTTCTCGCTTGTGCTTTCACCGTTCACTTTAATCGAGCTTAAAAATATAAAGCGTTTTACACCTGCTGCTGCTGCTTGTTTAGCTAAATTAAGTGTTCCGTGAGTATTTACGGCCCTAAATTCATTAAGAGGATCACTAGCAACATCATCCATAATATGAACCCTTGCAGCGCAATGCACAACCACATCGATATTTACAAGCGCCTCGTTATAAAGTGAACTCGAGTCCAAATTATGTGTAAAAACATTTCCGAAATTAGACTGCTTTCTTCCAAGTAGGTTTAATTGATAATTGCCTTGCAATTGCTCTACTAAATTATTGCCAACAAAACCTGAGTAACCAGTTATAAGTAACCGCTTCACTTTTTACCACCATAACTAATTATTGAGTTTGCCATTTCCATCATAATATTTGTACGCGTGTATTTATTTATAAAACTATCTCGATTCGTTTGGCTAAGCTTCAAGGAAGCAAGTGAGGTAACGGCTTGCTGGTAATTACTTGGATAAAACACTTCAGCATTATCAACCTCTTTATTTATAAATTCAGCTGCATAGCCACTTACACCGGCTAAAATAGGTTTACCCACCGCTGCATATTCAAATATTTTTGAAGGTAATACCTTTTCAAATGCTGGGTAGTCATTTAAATGTAAAAATAAAATATCTGCGCTTAAATACTCTTGAATTAAATGATCACGGTTTACAGGCGGATGAAAAGATATATTGGTAAGCCCCTTACTTGCTTCAACCAAGGCGGCTTTTCTGCCACCATCTCCAATCACTTTAAACTGATATTTATCACCAGCTAGTCTGGCTAGTTCAGGAATAATTGTGTTCAACCCCTGCCCTTCACCAATATTCCCAGCATATAATACAGTTAACGGTGCTGAATCATTTAATTCTGATTCAACCGGTGCTTCAGTGCGTAAGAACTCTTTATCAATGCCATTTGTAAACCATGAATAACTTGCACTTTTAAACCGATAAACAAAGTAGCCCTCAAACCCTTTTGATACTAAATTAATATGCTTAGCCGCAGAAAACGTATAATTTTCAACTAATGTCAAAATAGGTTTTAGCAAAAAAGTAACTTTTTGGTTTAACACATCTTTTAGGGTATCAACAAAAATATCACGTATATCTAAATAGAGAGGCGCATTAATTCGCTTTGCAATTCTCGCCCCTAAAAAAGCGGTAAATAAACGAGAACTTGTTGCAAATACTAAATCATACTTTTTACCACTTACAAGTTTGTTAGCCTGCTTATAAAAAGCAGCAAAAGACTTAATTTGATCAAGCATGCCACTTTTATGGGAGGGTAAAGCAATTCGCCTAACAGTTAAATTATCTGTTTGCTCTAATTCCTGCGCCCCAGCTTCAAAACTTGCATACCGATTTGGCATAGTTGTAATAACTTCAATTTCAACATCAGAGTTATTTTTTAGCTGCTCAATTAAAGCTGTGGTTCTGAATGAGCCAGCACATAAATCGGGAGCGTAATAAAATGAGAGCACCAATACTTTCAAAGCTATTCCTTTTGGATTTTTATTTCTGTAATTAATTTACCATTAGTAAATGGTATAACTATTTTTTGATTGGGAATGGTTTTACCGAATTCTGGATGCCAAGTGCTTTCTTCAACAAAACACGCATGTGTACTAACTAAAAGCACCTTACTTTGGCATCCAAACTTTAGCTCTAAACTTGTTTCATCTATTTGCTTTACCTCTACATCGGGATGAACATGCAAATTAAATTCTGCAGCTGATTTAGTAGATAATTCATCAGTTATAATACAAGAGTCGGTTAACGCATTTATTGTTCTTGTGTGAGTAACTTTTGGCTTTAATCGCTTATAGCCATCGTGACTTGCTGATAATGTAATATTATCAGCGCTTTCTTTAGCCTTGAGAAGTTGAGTGTAAGCTCTACGAGCAACACGGAAGCCAGACCAAACCTCTGAAGAGCTTTGCCCATCAACAACTACTGTATTGTGGGCTGAGGTCTCTCGCTGTCTTAAGCGCTCTTTGCTAACGCCGTACAGCGATGTACCTGAATTAACAAAAATACGTTGAGAACCAACTGACATTTCAAAACTTAAACTATCAGCATGTGCATGCCCAGGTAGATAATCGGGCCCAACGTTTGCGTGATCAAATAAAAGAGTGTAATTATCATTTTGCACCCGACTATAACCACTGGCATGATTAGTAGTAAGTAAACTTAATGGCGCTTTATGCTCAAGACCTAGTTTACTTGCATAGTCAAAAATTGCAGCTGGGCTTGCCGCTATACCAATAGCCGCATCGTTAAAAAAACTAACTTCACCATCAGGGTGAATCATTGACTTTAGCCAATGAAGTGCTTTTTTAGCCACTAATTCCCAGTTTTTTAAACGCTCTAATAGTTTAACGTTATGACTGGTTTTCGCTAAATCAATCAGCTCAAGCAAATCCCAAAGTAAAATTTCATGATACATTGGCGATAGTTCAAAATGAGCACCATCAGCTAAAAATTGCTCTGCAATTTCTCTATCTAATATTTTTAAACCTAGCTCTAAAAAACTCTCAGCATTATCACCTTGCAAGTAAGCTCCTACAAAGGTCAAAGCTTTAGCGTTAGCAAATAAGTGATTACCTAAAATATGGTACTCAAGCTGTTGTGACAGCGCACTTGCCTGCTGTGCAATACTATTTAGGTACTTTTGTTCAACACACTCTTTTTTACTAAACCACTTCACCCAGTTTACTAGCCTAAGTGATAGCGGATAAGGTTCCCAACCATTACCAATACAAGGCGGGTTTTCTTCTATCCATCGATTGATAAAAGAATAATGTATGCTTTCTCTTTCTTTATAAGTAACGGAGCTTAAATCATCGAAATAATGTAAATTATACAACCACAGCTTTGTTTTTTTTTCTGAATTCCAATCACAAGAGTTATTTACCTCACCATGTTCATTTAAAAATACAAACTTATTATGAGTAAAGATTGACTCACTACCTATATTGGGTCCACCCCATTGCCAGCCATTATAACCTTTAACAACAATTTTCCGAAATCTGACTTTCTTTATTTTGTATATTAATCTGTAAAAAAACTGTTCTGTCCTCAGGTATTTTATTGTAAAAAGGTATTGTAAAAGCTTATTCAATATAAAATCTCATATAATTGTTAATATTTTAGCAGAATCACTATTTTATTATCCAGTAGTTTGAACAATATCAAATGCAACTTTATGCGTAAAACTCACATTTAATAACCTTAAAAAACTATAGAACTCACTGGTTTGCTTATCTATAATATAAAGTTAAATGTGCTTCATTAAATCTCTAAAAAATTTTTGATGAATTACACGTTCATCATAATTTGAAAAGCTGCTTCTTGCACCTCTCGATAACTTTTCCCATAACAACTTATCTGCCTGTAAAACCCTAAGGGCTTCACCTAAAGAAATGCTGCTCTTTGGCTCCACAAGAATCCCTGATTGATAATCTATAACTAACTCAGGTATAGCTCTCCATTTAGTGGAGACGACAGGGGTACCTGATGCAAAAGCTTCTATAATGACCCCAGGGTAACCTTCACCACTATAGAAAGTAGGTAATACCAATGCTTTGTATGAGGCAATTACTTTCGTTACACTAGATGGTGAGATCACCCCTAAATAATTAACATATTTGATATTGTTTAATTCATCACTTGTATAACCATCTAGGGGACCATAAATATCTATATAAATAGAATTTGATTTAGCAACTTCTATGAGCTCATCAACACCTTTCTCTTTACAAACGCGACCAATGAAAACAAATCTATCTCCCCTTTTCAATCTCTTCTCAAATTTCTTTCTGCAATTTGGTAGCCTCAAAGCTAACTGCAGATTATCAAAAGCTTCGTTTAGCCATGTGTTCAAATCTTCAGTCTCAACTACAATAATTATTTTTGTTAAAGCATACCTAAACAATACTCTAAAAAAAAATCCGCTAGTTTCATATTCAGATTTCAGCCAACCACCAAAAACCCTTAAGACTAATTTTTTCCGAGCAAATACATTAATAAAGAATAAAAATGGGAAAAATAACCTAAACCCATTTTTGGATAAGTTTAATAAAGTCACATCTGACTTAAAGTGTGAACTACATAATTTTATCAACCAAGAAATAGAAAAGGAATTAGTATCAAACGTATGAATTTCTGATTCTTGAGGTAAAACTTGTTTATAGTTTTCATTTAAATAATCAACCATTAATTGGTATAAAACAGTAGCCCCCCCTATAGGAGGAGGGAAAGGACCAACTAAATTAATTTTCATAATTCTTCTCGATTAACAAAACATATCTGATGACATATTTATTAAGTGTAATTAAAGTTAGAAGCAATAAGCTTATTACGGCTTGTTTATCAGATAAATTTTCAATTAGAACAACGATTCCACCTACCTTCCACCCGTACCCCTAACGGTACAGCAAGCAATAAACTCGGCTCTTCTTTAGACATAATCCGATTTTTCTATTCCATGTTTAATAACTTTAGCGGGTACTCCCACTGCCACGCAATTATCTGGTAAATCACATAAAACAACTGCGTTAGCACCTATAACTACATTATTTCCAATTGTAATATTGCCTAGTACTTTAGCCCCTGCACCTATATAAACAGACTCACCAATTATGGGAACTCCATAGACTTTAGATGTACCTCCAATTGTCACACATTGATCTATATGACAATCAAAACCTATCATGGCTCTTTCATGAATAACTATACTCAAACCACCATAACCCAAAATCAAGTCTTTCGGAAAATTTGATTTTTCAGACAAATAGCAATTGAATATAAGTCTAATAAATAAAGATAGTAACTTTGGTATAATTGGAACTTTATATTTATATAACTTAAACGATAGTCTTTGAATTATTATTGGATTCATAGCAACGCTTCAACCCTTTGAGATAAGACCTGAATTGAAAAAAAATCACCATACAACTTTAATGAAGCTGATTCACAATAAGGTGTAATCTTTACATCTAAATAAGAATTGATAATACAACCAGCTCCGTAATTACTTACAACTTCTGCATAAGATTTTATAGAAGGGCTTAATAAAACATTAACACCACAAGATAAATATTCAGCTAACTTTATTGGTGAAGAAACATAATTAACATTAGATTCTTCACGTAACAAGAAACCAAATTCAACACCAGATAAAAACTCTTCAACCTCATTTTCATTACTAAGTGAAACAACGGTGACTCTAGCAAAATATCTTTCATCTATAAAATGTGATACTAATTCGGTAGCCTTTAGTTTATCCCTTGTCGCTATTTTTAGTGATGCTAAATTATCAATGTGAAATACACTATTCATGTATTGTAACATCCAGTCTAGCTTTTGCCATTCAGACATACCACCAATATAACAATAGCTAGATTTACGCCGGACAACTGAATCTACCTTTTTTAAAGTGGATATACATGGTAACACAACCGATTTTTTAAAAACTAAACGATCGTAGTACCTTTTCATATAATCAGATACATATATACAAGAATCTGACATTTTTAGCGCTATAAGCTCTAAAAATTTTAATATATAAAACCTTACCTTAGAGCTATTTTTAAGAAAACTTTCCGAAGGCACATCCCCTTGAACCCAATATACAATTTTAATCTTCAAACCTAACAATAAACAACGCAGTAATATTACTGAAAAAAAAGTAGGAACTACAACATGAGTTATTTCTTTACTTTTTATCAACTTTCTTGTTTTTAAATAATGTGTAAATTCGCTATCAAAGAAAGATCCATCTCTATCATTTGAACATATTTCAAAAAGCCTACGGAAAGCAAGCAATACAGATGAGTTATTTTTCAATTCACTTGTAAAAAAATAAAACTTCATATTTCAACCACCATAACAGAACATCCCTTAATTAAATTTAATAAAACCATAAAGTAAAAAGCAAACCAAAAAGGCCTATCTTTTTCAAATCCATTTTTAAAACAAAAAGCCACCATTATAATATGATTTATAAAATCTATTTTAAAATTCCTTTGCCCCATAAATTTAATTGAATACACAAAAACAGTTGTAAAATAACAGAATAGTAAATAAAACTCTTTTATAAACTCTTTCGAAAATTTCACTTTCAAAATTGACGATATAAACATAGGGAAAATAATAAAATTAAAAATCAAGGCCCCTAGAAAGAATAAGAAACGAACAGCAAAGTTTTCATAATAGTTAACGCTCTCACCTATTAAAAGATAATAGAAACTATCAAAAGCTATTGGTGTTATCATCATTTTACTCAAACCAAGAACAGCTCTCTCAGATATAATAAAAATTATATTTACTAAACTATAGTCTCCTTGAGAAAGAACTTCAGAATCAACCGACAACCCATCATAACCAGCAATATGATGGGTATCACTACCATTTAAAACCAATAACCTAACTAAATTAGAAGTTAAAAAATCATTAAAGAACGTAGCTGCAAGAGCCAGAACAGCCAAAATTAGCAAAGATGATTTAAATATAAAACTTTTCTTATCTATTGAATCTTTTCTATAGAAAGATATATACCAAACAAAAATAGTAATAAGTGTTGAATACAAGTATATAGATCTAGTCTGAGCAATAGCAATAGCAAAAAAAGAGAATAAAATATAGTCAAGAAAACGTCGGTTACTTCGACCAAAAAAATCATAAAAGAATGCAATTGATAATAAGAGTAAAGACTCTCTTAAAAAAGTTGTTATTATGAAAAACGAAATTGGATTAAAAGCAAGTAAAAACCAGGCAAAAGAAGCATTTTGACTAATGTTTTTATTTAATAATAAAATTGAAGCAAAGAAAAAAACATAGTTAAAGATAAAAAAAAGCCAAGTTTCCCCACCAATGTCAAACAGTTCAAAATAAAACCCAACTGAAAGGTAATAAAAACCTTTATTGTCATTTATGAAGTTATATTCACTTTGCAAATATTCTAAATTATCAATTGAAAAAACCTTTAGGAAACCTTCAAAAACATCAGAGTCTTGGCCATAACTATATGAACCATTTGAATTAAATATCAATATATCATTTATAAAGTAAAATACAAAAAAACTATGTAGTAGCAAGCTTGCTACAAAAAAAAGTAACGTTTCTCTAGTTAATTTTTTACATTCTTTGACTATAACAAAAAATGCATAGAAAAATATTACAAAAAAAATAAATTGAAAAATGAAATCCATATTAATCTGCAATTACTTTATTTAGCTGCTCAAAGGCCTCATTTGCTCTTTTACAAAGCGATGCATATTCATCCTCTGGAAAATTCATTTCTTCCAACTGCTTATTTGCAATGTCTAAAAGCTCTTTAATGTTTACGTTTGCTAAATCAAAAGATAAATCACTTATATTAAGCTCTTTAGAAAAAGCACTTATTTTAGGCTCTATTATTAGAGGTAAAATTGGTTTATGAAGCTTCAATGCTGTAATTAAGCCATGGTATCTAGAGCTTATAATTACTTTACATTCTTTGTGTAAATTTACGAAATCTGATAACTCTGTTGCTACTGGATCCCAAACAACGAAATCAACTCTTTGCTTCTCTAATAACTTAATCAGTTTAACGTCACATTTGCTATACACAAAAAATAAAACTTTATTTTTTTTAGTGGATACTAACGCGGAGAACTCTCTAACTATATCCTGATTAAAGTCACCTCTAACATTACTTTCGTCCCAATCACGTAAAACAATCCCAAAATCAAATTTATGTGAATCGTTTACCATACCTGAATTAGAATCAAATAGATTAACTTTATTTGTTAGACATATATCTGCGCAATAATGAACTTTCTCTAAACTACTATTTTCAATAATCTTTAATGAATTTACATCCCTAACAGAAACCAAATCATAACTGCTAAGATTTTTAATTGCACTCTCTTCAGATTCAACACTATGAAAAGGCCCAATGCCAATCCCAAGCGCTATTTTTTTTGTATAGTTAAAACTGTTTTTTTTATTAGAGAAACGAGATAAAATATTTTTAGGGTTCAATATATATTTTTTATACCAATACTTAATAACTTTAACTCCAGCATAAGTACCAAAATTAAAGAACTGTGTACCGCCACCTAAGAGTAATAAGTCATAAGTAATATTAGAGTCACTAGATAAATAGATAGCATTTGGAAACAGTTTTTCTGAATAACTTGCCAAATCCACATCACAATAGACTTCTGCATCATGCTGTTGTTCCAAATACTCAACTAAGACTTTAGCAAGTAAGTCATCACCAAAATTTCCTTTACCATAATAACCCTTCAGCACTACTTTCATTTAATTCTCTCTATAAAACTTAACTAAATATGGAACAACTAAAAACAAGGATAAAACATGTCCTAAAAAATAAATAAAACCTAAAAAATTAAGGTTACTATAATTAATAACACCAACAATATTCACAATAGCCCATAAGAAGTTTGAGTACATCGACAACTTAGTATTATTTGAAAAAACAAGTAATTTTAAAAAATACTGCTTAAGAGTGACAATAACTGAAGAAAACAAAATGTAGTACAAAAAAACCATATTTTCTTCAAACTGATATCTAGGGAACAGATTAAAAAAATTGTTTTCTATAAGAAATGTACCTGACAACATATAAACCAAACCAAAGAAAAAGCTAAACTTCATTGATTTTCGAAGGGCTAATTTAGCACCTTCATTAACAATAACTTTATACATTGTCTGAGCAGCATTTGTAGGCAGCATAACTAGTATTGAATAGAAGACAAAGATTAAATTAAATAAGGCTAAATCTTCTATCACCTCACTCCTACTCACAGTTACTTGTAATAGCCAATTAACTATTATTACTGACAAACTAGCTAGAGATAAATTTTTCAATGAATTATAAAAACCTGATTTGAGCTCAGTTAACTCATTGTAATTTATTTCATGATGTACTTTTCTATCTACAAAAGAGTAATAAATACTAACATTAAATAATAAGAATGATAAAACTATAAAGAAAACAAAGTACATCATTCCAATCTCGTTAAAAATTAATATAAACATAAGAGTTAATGCAAATAAGAGCTTTATAACATTGATTTTCACAAGCGTTTTATAGCGAGCTTCAGCGATCATCAGAGATTGCAATAGCGTTTCAAAATATAAAGACAATAATAATGGAGATATAACAAGGATCAGATTGGATAATCCTTTTAACTTATATACACTTTCAATGAAATTAGATAACAAACAAATTAAGACGACAATAAAAAAAACACAAATGAGCATATAGCGTTCAATCGTATTGTAAAAAACGTAAAACACATCCCTATCAAACTTTACTCTTGAATTAATTACACTGTTTACAATAGCCATCAAAAATAAGCCAGCAAAAACGGCAATAATTGTATATGCTGAGCTAAATTGAGCATACTCCGATGGTGTATAATACTGAATAATAACAAGTGTGAGTAAGACACTTGCAAACTTATTCAGTATACCGTTAGATATGACTGCGATAGAGTTCAAGTTTCTACCTTACTGTATTAATAATGTAATCACCCTTAAAATCAATTTCTGCGAACGCCTTGTGGTTGACTAAGAGAACATTTACATCCGCACTTTCTAGTGCTTCAGTAAGACTTACTAGCAGCAAGTTATTAATATCTACAGTTGCAACATTAGGCTCAACAGCAATAACAGTACCTGAATGGAACTCTACAATCTTCTTAGTAATATTTAAAGCTGGGCTTTCACGTAAATCATCTATGTCTGGTTTGAACGCCAAACCATAGCAAGCTATAGTGACATCTTTAGCTGTTTTTGTTGGGTTCGCCTGTAAAAAATCTGCAATCGCTAGTTTAACTTTATTAATTACCCATTGCGGTTTAGCATCATTTACTTTACGAGCTGTATGTATTATTTGCGCTTCCTCAGGCGTTTTACTTACAATAAACCATGGGTCTACAGCTATACAATGTCCGCCAACGCCTGGACCTGGTTGTAAAATATTAATACGCGGATGACGGTTAGCCAAAGATATAAGCTCCCATACGTCAATATCTAACTTATCACAAATGACTGATAACTCATTGGCAAAGGCTATTTGCACATCACGGCATGAGTTTTCAGTCAGCTTTGCCATTTCTGCGGTACGGGCATTGGTGATTACGCACTCACCTTGTACAAATGTTTTATAAAGCTCTACAGCTCGGGCTGAGCATTTTGCAGTCATACCACCAATAACGCGATCATTTTCAACCAGCTCACGCACAACATGGCCAGGCAGTACTCGCTCAGGACAATGCGCTACATTTATATCAGCTTCTTCACCAGCAGCTTGTGGGAACGATAAGTCAGGGCGAGCTGCTGCCAACCATTCAGCCATTTGCTCAGTTGCGCCAACTGGTGATGTAGACTCTAGTATAACTAAGTCACCTTTTTTAAGTACAGGCGCAATCGCTTCACTGGCTTTTTTGATATAGCTTAAATCAGGTTCTGGTATTGTAGAATCATTGTTCTTGAATGGTGTAGGTACTGCAATCAAAAATGCATCCGCAGGCTCTGGTGAAGTTACAGCTTTTAAATAGCCCTCAGCCACTGCTGCATGTACGATCATGTCTAGATCTGGTTCTACTATATGTATTTCACCACGATTAATTGTATCTACCGCATGTTGATTTACATCAACACCAATCACGCTTTTTTTACGTGATGCGAACATCGCAGCTGTTGGTAAGCCAATATAGCCTAAACCAATAACTGAAATTGTATTAAATGACATGATAATCCTTTTAAATAGGTTCTAGGTTCTAGGTTCTAGGTTCTA
>NZ_JACJEZ010000078.1:0-12761 GCF_014164365.1 Pseudoalteromonas sp. SG43-6 | reverse complement strand
TGATAGCTGATAGCTGATAGCTGATAAATTACGTTATGTTAAATCATCTAAAATAAATTAAAGTGGGCGTAATCATACGAACTAGCCCACTTTTAGAAGGGTTTTGAGGTCTTAATTTAGCTCAGAATCTACCCAGAATTTAGTGCCTTTTAGTACGGCTTGTAATGCAAGGCCATTTTCGGTTAATGAATAAACAGTTACTTGATCTGCAATGGCTTCGGCAACAAGTGCACCGCCTTTATCTTGGTATTTTGCCGCTGCATCGGCATTGCCACCGAAGGCCCAACCATTTTCAATAAAACGATTTAACGCAGCTTGATTATGAAAAACCATTACAACATTAAAGTCTTTAACACCTAAACCAAGTCCTAAACCAGCTTCACCCATATTCATATAAGTGGATTTACCCGTCAAATTATTTTTAACCACACCATAGCCGCCACCAAAGCTGGCTAAAACAACATTGACATTAGCATTATCAAATACTGCATAACCAGCGGCATTTTTAATTTGCTCTTTAACATCTGGTTTTTCTTTGTATAATTTACTTAGTGTATCTGCTCGCATATTTTGCACTAGATTACGCTTTTCAGTTGGAGAAGCACTACCTGTTGTAGCACAACCAGACAGGACTAATGTTAGTGCAACTAAACTTAAAACTATTAACTTTTTCATATGCCTTCCTTAAACCAGCAACATTGCTTTGATATTATCTGATCAGCTTAACAATATAATCATTCACTAAGTCCAATACTAGACAGTATCGGACTTTAAAGTTAAACTGTAACTACTTTATTTTATTAGAAATAACTATATTATGCTTGTTGCTTTGGTCGATACATTAAAACAATTACGGTATCAAATTGCCCATCTTGAAGATGATACAATGCAATCAGAATACCCAGAACTTGCCACCTTTATACAGCAAGTTGGCTTGACTGTCGCTGAATCTAAGCAAGAATTAGTATTTTTGTATCAATTTTTATATGTTTATGGTCGAAAATCAGAAGCGACATATAATCGTTTTCGGAACGAACTCGAACGCTTTTACCTATGGTCTTGGTTAGTCGCAGAAAAATCAGTATTTGAATTAAAACGTGAAGACATAGAAGCCTATGTCGATTTTATGGTCGAACCCGATAAAAGCTGGGCGATGACTTCAGTGCAATGGCGCTATAAAGATGAGCAAGGGATCCGTAGATTAAACGAAAATTGGCGCCCTTTTATGCTCAAAGAATCTATTGCTAGCCAACAAACATTAGCGGCCATGTTTACTGCTTTAAATGTATTTTACAAGTTTGCTATTTTAGAAGAAAAAACCTTTGCTAACTTTGTACCGGTTGTAAAAAAGAATAGCCCTTATTTAGTTGTGCAATCACAAATAAAAATTCCTGATACCTTGAGTGATATTCAATGGGAATATGTATTTGGTGTCACACGTGATAAGTGTGAGCAACAACCTGATCTTGAAAGAAATTTATTTACCTTAGCGTGTTTAAAAGGTCTTTATTTACGGATCTCTGAACTATCAGAGCGACCACAATGGTCGCCTGTTATGTCTCATTTTTGGCAAGATAATGATGGCTTTTGGTTTTTAAGAATTATGGGCAAAGGAAATAAATTACGCGATGTCACACTCAGTGAAGATTTTGTAACTTATTTAAAACGTTATAGGTTGTACCGAGGTTTACCAGCCCTGCCCCGCGTTGATGAATCTGATCCATTGGTGCATAAAATTCGTGGTCAAGGCGGAATGACCGTTCGACAAATTCGTCGCTTAGTTCAACAAAGTTTTGATTTAGCCAAACAATCTTTACTTGATGATGGCTTTACTGATGATGCCGAGCAACTAGAATCGGCAACAGCGCATTGGCTCAGACATACTGGTGCTACGCATGATGCACAAACTCGCCCTTTAAAACATTTATCAGAAGATTTAGGACATGCAAAAATTGCCACCACCGATCAAATATATATTCAGACAAATATCAAAGAACGAGCAAAATCTGGACTTAAAAGGAAAATCTAAATGGAATATGTTGTATTAGCTGCAGTGGGTTTAGCCTTTTTAATTTATTCATTATCTATGCATCAATTAGAGCGAGCTGAAATTACCGGACCTATGTTTTTTGTTATTATCGGTGCGTTGATCGGGTTTATGCTACCAAGTAAAACGGCATATTTAACCAGAGACTTAGATCACTTATTACCTTTAATAGAATTAACACTGAGCATATTTTTATTTACTGATGCCGCAAAAACCAAACTGATGGTTTTAAAACACAGTTTTCAATACCCTAGCCTATTACTTTTTATTGCTTTACCACTTACCTTGTTTGCTGGAATTATTATTGCGAGTTTAATGTTTACCCAGCTGACACTTATTCAAGCTGCACTAGTTGCAATAATATTAACGCCGACAGATGCAGCGCTTAGTAAAGGATTATTAAATAGCAGCGCGGTGCCTGAAAAAATTCGTGAAGGGATCAATACTGAAAGTGGTTTAAACGATGGTTTATGTGTGCCAATATTTTTAGTCTTGATGTTGTTAGCAAAAGAGCCTGCATCTACATTTTCGGTTTTTGATACGGTCATTGTTTTTGCGCGTGAATTAGGTGTGGCTATTCTGGTTGCAGTTGCTGCAATGGGATTGATCATTCCCGCGATTAAATTTGCCATGCAACGTCATTATTTTTCAAATAATAGTAGCCCATTTTTAGTGGTTGGTATGGCAATGGCCATTTTTTCAATCGCACAAAGTTTGCATAGCAGTGGTTTTATTGCGGTGTTTGTTGCTGGATTAATTTTTGATAGATTTACCGATCAGGCTTTACGCTTAAAACTCGTTGAAGATAGTGAACACATCGCGGACTTTACTGGTTTGTTGATCTGGTGTTTATTTGGTTTTGTATGCAGCTATTTAGTTTTGCCAGAATTATCATGGCCACTTACTGTATTTGCACTACTGAGTACAACGCTTATTCGAATTATCCCTGTGATGTTGTCATTACAATTTACTAAATTAAAAATGAAAGAACGTTTTACTTTTGCTTGGTTTGGCCCGAGAGGCTTAGCATCTATTGTATTTACTTTAATGGTGATCGATAGCGGCATCGAAAATAAATACCTTATAGCTACGATTGCTATGACAACTATTTTATTTAGTGTTTTTATTCATGGTATGAGCACCAAGCCTATTGCTGATAGTTATTTAAAATAAAAAAACGATATAAAAAATGCCGCATTCTTTTTTAAAAGCGTGCGGCATTTTTATATTAAATGTTATTGCTTAGCTTATCTGCTAGTAGTTCTATTGGGTGTTTTGGTTTGAATTTTTCATAGCGTTTAACTTGGCTACGACAAGAAAAACCGGTTGCTAATAATTGCTCAGGTTTATTTTTCTCTACAACACCTTGCCAACTCATTTCATATAATGCTCGAGAGTTTTTCTGGTTTTGCGCTTCATGTCCATATGTACCTGCCATACCGCAACACCCTGTTGCTGTTGTATTAAGTTTTAGGCCTAAGTCAGTAAAAATTGTTTGCCATACATTCGCCGCTTTTGGTAAAGCGGTTGTTTCAGTACAATGACTTAATAACGTAAATGTTATATTGCTATCAACTTTGTTAGCTAATGATTTAAAAGATTGTGTTGCTAACCATTCATGAGCAAGTAGCACTTCAAATTCACCACGTTCATCACCTAAAATAGAATTATATTCATCCCGATAACACATTACTAATGATGCATCTAAACCTACAAGTGGTGCATTTATTTCAGATAATGAATTTAAAAATGTTGCTGCATTTTTTGCTGTGATCTTAAATTCATTTAAAAAACCTTTAACGTGTTGCGGTTTTCCATTTGGCTTAAACGGTAACAGTATTGGCTTCTTACCTAGTGCGGAAATTATTTTTATAAAACTTTCTACCAGCTCAGCTTCATAAAAACTGGTAAACGGATCTTGCACAATTAGTACATACTCACTTTGTTGCTCGGGAGATAAGCCTGAAAGTTGTGCAAAATTAAATTCGTGTGTTTTATTAATCCGTTTTGTTAAACGTGGTGAACTAAGCACGGGTGTATCAACATAGCCAACAGATTTTTTTATTAATGAGCTGACTAATTTAGTTTTTACAATTGGGTTTATTACATTTGAAAATTTGGCCATTAATGGTGCACTGGCTTCAATATTACCGACTAGATAATCTTTAAGTGGGCGCGCGTAGTAACTGTGATAATAATTTAAAAAACGTGATCTAAAAGTCGGTACATCAACTTTTATTGGGCACGCTGTGGTACATGCTTTACACGCTAAACACTCATCCATTGAGGCTTTAACTTCATGAGAAAAATCATATACGCCTTTCTTTTTATCGCGGCTATGTTGAAAACGTTCCCACCAGGTGATCACTTCACCTTTGTTAAGTTCTTTTTCAACCTCAATTAAATCAATCTCTTTTGCTTCTTGTAATCGTAACCATTCGCGCATTAAACTTGCGCGACCTTTAGGTGAATTACGACGATCACCGGTTACTTTATATGATGGGCACATAGGAGAGTTTTCATCATAGTTAAAGCAAATACCATTACCATTGCATGTCATTGCATTATTAAAACTAGTTTTAACATCAACCGAAATTTGTCTGTCGAACCACGCACGCTTTTGACCGTCAACACTGACTAGTGAGTCCTTACTTTCAATCGGAGTACATATTTTTCCGGGATTAATCCTATTGTTAGGATCAAAAGCTGATTTTATAAGTCGTAATTGCTTAAATAAATGCTCACCAAAAAACTCAGGGCCATATTCACTTCTATACCCTTTGCCGTGCTCGCCCCACATTAAACCACCGTATTTAGCTGTGAGTTTAACAACTTCATCAGAGATCACTCGCAGTAATTTTTCTTGTTCGGGATCACACATATCAAGTGCCGGTCTAACATGTAATACACCGGCATCAACATGACCAAACATACCGTATTGTAAATTATGGCTATCGAGCAAAGCTCTAAATTCAACAATATAATCTGCAAGATTCTCAGGTGGTACGGCGGTGTCTTCAGCAAACGCCAAAGGTTTTTGTGCGCCTTTAACATTACCTAACAAGCCAACTGATTTCTTACGCATGGCATAAATTTTTAAAATATCAGCCTTACTGCTGGTAAGTTGATAACCAATTACGCCATTTTTTTGTTGTGCAACGCAATCATCGAGTAATGCACAAAGCGACTCAACTTTGTCTTTTATGTCATCAGGCGATACAGCATTAAACTCAACCATGTTAAGCCCTTGCATATCTTTATTTGGCACATCGGTTATTAAGTCCGATACTGAATGCCAAATTATATCTTCACGTGCAAGATTTAAAACTTTGCTGTCAACGGTTTCAACTGAGGTAGCACGAGCATCGACCAAAAACGGTGAATGCCGCAGTGCCGAATCAAAGCTATCATACTTGATGTTGATTAAGGTTTTGAATTCAGCAATAGGTGTGATGTTTAATTTAGCCTCAGTAACAATACCAAGCGAACCTTCTGAGCCAGTTATTAGCCTACTCATATCAAAGGTTTGTAAGTCATCACTTAGCACATGTTCTAAGTCATATCCGGTTAAAAAGCGATTTAAACGTGGAAACTTGGCTAAAATTGCATCACGCTCAGACAAACAAATATCAAGCACTGTTGCGTACAGTTTACCGATTGTAGTGTTTTGTTCAGCAATTAGTTTGGCTTTATCAATGTCTATTGGTGTCGTTGACATTTGTGTGCCATCGACTAAATAAGTGGTAAGTCCTAAAACATGATCGCTAGTTTTACCATACACCAGTGAGCCTTGTCCTGATGCATCGGTATTAACCATTCCGCCGATTGTTGCGCGATTACTCGTTGATAAATCAGGTGCAAAGAAAAATCCATAAGGGCGTAAAAAATCATTTAGTTGATCTTTAATCACGCCCGTTTGCACTCTAACCCAACCTTCTTCAGGATTAATTTCGAGGATTTCTCGCATATAACGTGATAAATCGACTACGATCCCGGGAGTTAATGATTGACCGTTGGTGCCTGTACCACCGCCGCGAGGTCCAAAAGTCAGCGATAGATAAGGGTCTTGTGCAGCAGTTTGCAGGGCAATTTGAATATCTTTTTCAGTTTTAGGAAAAATAACACTTTGCGGTAACTGCTGGTAAATACTGTTATCAGTTGATGCAGTTATACGAGTGGCATAACTTGCATCAGTGTCGCCAGTAAACCCTTGTTTAATTATAGTTTTTAAGTAACTTGCGACTAAATCGGTCGCGGCATCTTGTTGGCTAATAGTTGCTATCATGACGGTAGTAAATTAAGGCATTTGTTCGATTATATCATGCTAAAGAGCAATAGAAATTGAAGATTTTACAGTTTGTAACACTCTTTTTATCGTAAAAAGACTGTGATTACTTATACTCATAGTAGATGCTTAATTGCGAGGGAATTGAAATGAAAAAATGTGTATTAGTTTTAGTCGGCAGTTTATTTATGTTGCTGGGATTATTTTTTGCTATTGTACCAGGCCCTTCTTTGATCTTTTTTATTGCAGGGCTTATGTGTTTCTCTTTTTATTACCCTAAAGCACGCCATTATTTAGCAATTTGCCAAAAAGCGCTGACAAAATCTTGCGCGTTCTTAGATAAGAAGTTAGCCCGATAAAAGTTATAAATAGGCTATAACATATTGAGTAAACAAAAATGCCAACAATAACGCTGGCATTTTTTATACTTTAACGATTATTTTGCTAATTTTTTAGCAAGGTATAACCAAGTTTCAAGTACTGTATCTGGGTTTAGTGAAACAGAATCAATGCCCTGCTCTACTAACCACGCAGCAAAGTCTTCATGATCTGATGGACCTTGACCACAAATACCAACATACTTTCCTTTTGCTTTGGCAGTTTGAATTGCCATAGAAAGTAGTTTTTTGATTGCAGGGTTACGCTCATCAAATAAATGGGCAATTAATCCTGAGTCACGGTCTAAACCAAGTGTAAGTTGCGTTAAATCGTTTGAACCGATTGAAAAGCCATCAAAATGTTCTAAAAATTCATCAGCAAGTAATGCATTTGATGGAAGTTCACACATCATGATTATTTTTAAGCCATTTTCGCCACGTTTAAGGCCATGCTCTTCAAGTAATTCAATAACACGTTTACCTTCTTCAAGGGTACGTACGAATGGGATCATGATTTCAATGTTGGCCATATCCATGTCGTTACGAACACGTTTGATTGCTTCACACTCTAGTGCGAAACAGTCACGGAAATCTTCCGAAATATAACGTGCTGCGCCACGGAAACCAATCATTGGGTTTTCTTCTTCAGGCTCGTATTGTTGTCCGCCAACTAAGTTGGCATATTCATTTGATTTAAAATCAGACATACGAACAATTACACGCTCTGGTGCAAATGCACAGCCTAAGGTCGAAATACCTTCAACTAATTTAGCAATATAGAATTCAACCGGTGATTCGTAACCGGCAATCATCTGTGTGATTTCAGCTTTTAACTCATCTGTTTGAGCATCAAAATTTAGCAATGCTTTAGGATGCACACCAATCATACGGTTGATAATAAATTCAACGCGAGCAAGACCAACACCTGAGTGTGGTAAGCGTGCAAAATCAAATGCACGATCTGGGTTACCAACGTTCATCATGATTTTCATTGGTAGTTCAGGCATTTTATCGACACGTGAAGTGAGGATTTCAAAATCTAAAATACCTTCATAAATAAAGCCAGTGTCGCCTTCAGCACATGATACGGTTACTTCTTGGCCTGCTTTAATCAGGTCAGTTGCATTACCACAGCCTACAACTGCTGGAATACCTAACTCACGGGCAATAATTGCCGCGTGACATGTACGACCACCACGATTAGTTACAATCGCTGCAGCACGTTTCATGATAGGTTCCCAATCTGGATCAGTCATGTCGGTTACTAAAATGTCACCTTGTTGAACTTGATCCATTTCTTTAATCGAATCAAGTACACGAACAACACCTGAGCCAATTTTATGACCGATGGCACGTCCTTCAACGACAACAGCACTGCTGCCATTTAGTTGAAAACGCTCCATAACATTCGTATCTTCGTTTGAACGAACTGTTTCAGGGCGAGCTTGTACAATGTATAGCTTGCCGTCATTACCGTCTTTTGCCCACTCGATATCCATCGCGCGGCCATAATGTTTTTCGATGATCACAGCTTGCTTTGCAAGCTCTTGAACTTCGGCATCGGTAATTGAGAATTTATTTGAAAGGGCTGCATCTACATCTACGATTTCTACTTGTTTACCATGCGCTTGATCGGCAGAGTAAATCATTTGAATCGCTTTTGAGCCAATATTACGGCGCACTACAGATGGCTTACCTTTAGCAAGTGTTGGTTTATGAACATAAAATTCATCAGGGTTTACTGCGCCCTGTACAACCATTTCACCTAGACCATAACTTGAGGTGATAAACACGACATCTTCGAAACCTGATTCAGTATCAATACTGAACATAACGCCAGACGATGACTTATCAGAACGTACCATGCGTTGAATACCCGCAGATAATGCTACGCCGCGATGATCATAACCCTGGTGAACACGGTATGAAATGGCACGGTCATTGAAAAGCGATGCGAACACATGCTTGATGGCGACCATTACTGAGTCGATACCACGTACATTTAGGAAGGTTTCTTGCTGACCTGCGAATGATGCATCAGGCATATCTTCAGCTGTTGCTGATGAACGTACTGCGAATGAAACATCGTCTGCTGCATTGCCGTGGAGTTGGCTGTATGCGTCGCGAATGGCTTGGTCTAAATTAGGTTGGAATGGGGTGTCGATAATCCACTGACGAATATCAGCGCCGACTTTTGCTAGTGTATTTACATCTTCCACGTCCAGTGTGTCTAAAATGTCGTGGATCTTTGCATTTAGTCCTGATTGCTCAAGAAACTCATTAAATGCGTCTGCGGTAGTAGCAAAACCACCTGGGACTTGTACACCAGCGTTTGCTAGGTTAGAAATCATTTCGCCGAGTGAGGCATTTTTGCCGCCAACACGAGGAACATCTTGCATACCAAGCTCTTGATACCAGAGAACGTATTCTTGCACGGATCTTTCTCCAAAAAAACAAATTGTAGTAATAACTGTGAGAGTTAAGAAAGAAAACCTTCTAAAAAGGTCACCTTCATTCTACACTGGCAATAGACCTTACGTAAACCGTAGGGTGGCTATTTTAACTATTAAACGTAATAAAAAGGTTAATATGAGAACTGCATTTTATATTTCTGACGGTACTGCTATTACTTCTGAAGTATTTGGCCACGCCACTTTGTCATTATTTCCCGTTGAATTTAATCATAAAACTATCCCTTTTGTTGAAACTGAAAAAAAAGCGAACGAAATAAAAGCATTGATCAATGCAACGGCACAACGCGAAGGCGAAAAACCTTTGGTTTTTTTTACTTTTGTTAATCACAATTTAAGTGAAATTATTCGCTCATCGAACGCCGTTACTTATGATTTCTTAACTACATTTAGTGAGAAAATTGAGCAAGAACTGAAAGTAGCGCCGGTGCCTAAAATTCATCGTACTCACTCAATGCATGAAAAAAGTTATGACTTTAGAATTGATGCCGTGAACTATGCGCTTACGAATGATGACGGCGCTAATATAAGTAACTATGCTGAAGCCGATATAATTTTGGTCGGCGTAAGCCGAAGTGGTAAAACGCCAACTAGTTTATATTTAGCGCTACAGTATGGTATTAAAGCAGCTAACTACCCTATCACTGAAGAAGATTTAGATTCGGGTAACTTACCACAGTGCTTAGTAGCCTATAAGCATAAGCTGTTTGGTTTAACGATTGATCCAGTCAGGTTGGCTGATATTCGCCAACGCCGTATGGCTAATTCAAAATACGCTTCACTTAAGCAATGTCGAATCGAAGTACGCGAAGTTGAAATGCTGTATAAAAAATATAAGCTGGCGTATTTAAATTCGACCCATCATTCTGTAGAAGAAATTTCCGCTAAGATCATTTCTGATACTAACCTTGAGCGACGTAAGTACTAACTTCAATATTTTTAATTTTAGTTACACTAGGTATAAAAATAATATCGGACATTAAAAAAGCCGCATCTGCGGCTTTTGATTTTTTGGACTAACTCTACTTACGTGCGTCTTTTAATAAATCTGCAACTAAGAAGCCAAGTTCTAATACCTGATCAGCATTTAAACGTGGGTCACACTGTGTGCGATAACGCTGTGCTAGATCGTCATCAGATAATCCGTAAGCACCACCAGTACACTCTGTAACATGTTGGCCAGTCATTTCTAAATGAACACCACCTGCATACGAGCCCTCAGCTTTATGAACTGCGAAGAACTGGCTGATCTCACGCAAAATATTGTCAAAGCTTCGGGTTTTATACCCTGATGTCGCTTTTTCAGTATTCCCGTGCATTGGATCAGAACTCCAAATTACTTTACGGCCTTCTTGTTGAACGCGACGTACTAAGGCCGGCAACTTTTCAGGAAGTACATCAGCACCCATACGTGTAATTAATGTTAAGCGCCCTGGGATGTTATCTGGATTAAGCGCATCAATTAAACGAATTAAGTCGTCAGGATCCATTCCTGGGCCAACTTTTACCCCAATTGGATTTTTAATACCTTTAAAGAATTCGATATGTGCATGATCAAGTTGGCGAGTACGTTCACCAATCCAAACAAAATGTGCTGAGCAGTCATACCAATCGCCAGATAGATGATCACGGCGAGTAAGCGCTTCTTCATACCCCAGTAATAACGCTTCATGAGAGGTGTATAAATCAGTCTCTTTAAGGCTTGGTGCAATTGTTGAGTTAATACCGCACACTTCCATAAACTCAAGCGCATCTTGAATCTTATCCGCAAGTTGTTGGTATTTTTCTTTAAGTGGGTTTGCTGCAACAAAACCCATGTTCCAGCGATTTACCTGATGTAAATCTGCAAGTCCACCTTGTGCAAATGCGCGTAATAAATTTAATGTTGCTGCACTGTGATGATAAGCCGTCATTAAGCGTTGTGGATCGGGAATACGCGCTTGTTCAGTAAACTCAAAATTATTTACGATATCACCACGGTATGAAGGTAAAGATACCCCATCAATGGTTTCTAAATCTGCTGAGCGTGGTTTAGCATATTGCCCTGCCATGCGCGCAATCTTAACTACAGGGCATTTACCGCCATAAGTTAGTACGACTGCCATCTGTAATATTGTTTTAAATGTGTCACGAATATTAGCGGCATTAAAGTCACTAAATGATTCAGCACAATCACCACCTTGAAGTAAGAAGGCACGGCCTTCACAAACGTCTTCTAGTTGTTTAAATAAACTACGGGTCTCTTCTGCGAAGACCAGTGGCGGTGCACTCTTTAATTGGCCTTCAACAGTTTTCAGCGCTTCTTGATCTGGATACTGTGGCTGCTGAAGTATTGGGAGCTCTCTCCAGCTATTTGGGTTCCACGACTGCATATTAATTTCCTCATTCCTACATTTACCTGATAGATGAAAATTAACGTATGCAGTGCCCCTGTTCAAGGACTATATTCGCTAATTATCAATTATTTAGTTATGAGATAAATATTATTGATGATTTGCACTGTTCTGCCACCTTTTTATTTTTTAAAATATGCACAGGGTATTGTTTAACTTATTAATATAAAACATAAAATTAAATAATACAGCGAGACCTTAGTAAATAAACTAAGTGCCTACTCTACAACTGAAAATAAGAACACATCATACTTAAATTGCAATGCTATGTAACCTTAACTTTACAGATGAAAATAGATTATTTTTTATATCAAATGGCTGAAGTTTAAAATATGTGCTAGGGGTGCTGAGTAATAAAGAGGTATACCTAAATTAAATGAAATTCAGTTCGTCTGATGTTGCTTGTAACTACCTTGTTTGATTCATGTTGGCACGTATCTCAAATTACTGATAGTTGTCAATTCAAGCCTGAATGACACTGCAATTAAATTAAGGCAATAGTATGTAATTGTAAAATTCGAGCGCTGGTTTGACTCCAACTCCTATACATCTTATTGGCCTATTTCTCAGCGTTCATACAACATTTTTATAATGCCTGGCTTAAACTAGATAGGTTCAGCAGCTTGTTATCACTGTAGTTCAGCTCTTTAACTATATCGACGATTACTTAAGCTTCATGGTTATAAAGTCTGTAAGCGCAGTTTTTTTTTGTGCTCACAGCCATAAACTTACTCACTGCAACTGCACGACTGATAATTTGTAAGCTGTTTCAAATTAGATAATCCCCTGAAGCAAAATTGAAATAGTGTGCCTATGAGTAATTTATAGAATTGGTCACATCAATAAGCTCCCGTAAATTGTTGCATTGATATACCAGTATCCATTGGCAACTGAAAACTACAATAGAGTTAGTCCTCACCCTTTAATTACACAACTTATACTTGAGGTAAATACCTCTATCGCATCGGAGATTATACAATTGCAGCAACATGATGTACTTAATCATCAGCTCAAAGGCAATAATTAAACATACTTATTTAGAGATGATCGAACTTTTAAGTTACTTGAATTCAAGTATTAAGTGCAATCATTATGCAGCAACCAGAACTTCTGATTGCCCCGTAAATAGTTCATGAGGGGTTTTATACCCTCTTGTTTTTCTTGGCCGATGATTGAGCTTATCAACTG
>NZ_JACJEZ010000077.1:0-13848 GCF_014164365.1 Pseudoalteromonas sp. SG43-6 | reverse complement strand
AAACAGTCAATTCAGCTGAGTATGGGCATTTACCGCCGAGCAAAATAGTGCCCAAGTTGCTTGATAAAGGGGTATGGATAGCATCCGAGAGTTCGTTTTATCGGGTTATGAAACGTCACCACCTACGGAGTTTTTCAAGTTAGTTGTCGCATAAAATTTAATTTGATGCGACAACTAACTTGAAAAACTCCGCAATACAGATTACTTTTAACACTATTAGGTTCCCTTATCTATATTTATATAGAAACTGCTAGTATATTCTCCAGATAGTTTTTCTTGGGTATTAAACACGTCTGTTTTAATTCTCAAATCAAATCTTTTACACCCCCCACCTCCTGGTGAGTCAGAAGTCGCTAAACCTTCAAAATCTATATTTTTTATAATGGCTTGACAAAATCGAGTATTATTAGAAGAACAGCTGCCAGCTCCAATAAGTCCTAAGGTTTGGGACTCCACGGTGTATTCTATGACCCTTTTTGACTGCTCTGTAGAGCCTTCGATATTGGTCAACTGAAACTTTGCGAGGTCCCTTCTTTGTCCGTAGAGACTAATATAGGGAGCATCTGTTACTATAAACATATCTAGACTAGAATAGTCATCGGTTTCTAGACAAAAGTCTAAACTTCCTATTCCATATTCCTCATTTACACTTACTTTATTAAAAATTATCGGCAGTGTATTTCCCTGTATTGGATGCAAAGTTGTTACATTTACAGGTTGCTCACTGGAGCTCCTGTTAACCATGATATTTATATTAAATGAGGCAGTAAATATAAGATAAGAAGAGTGCCAATCTGTTGCGCTTATACCTACACTAGAAGATGAGTAGATACCGTCAGGAACATCTGAAAAGCTAGCCCTATCTAAGTATAAAGAAATAATTCTACCACCATTTGAATGTGATGCGACACCAGCATAACACCCTCGGTTTCTCACTCCATTACTAATATCACACAATAGTTTAACGTTATAGAAAGTCCCTGTTTCTTGATTAATTATCGGGATATTCATAACATGTGATTTAGAACTTGCAGACCAAGCTGGCGATCTAGAGTCGTAATTACTAATAACAAGTAAGGCATTGCTGTTTCGGAATAAGTCTTGACCGCAATCACTCATGCTGTCCTCGCTCCGACATACTATGGATTCACTTGGCCTCCAACTAGAAATATATTGATGGCCTGCTGAATCAGGATCTAAGTGAACATTATTAAATGTATGAGATAAATGCACTCCTCTTTCAAAGCTGGCAGCTGCATAACCTATCATAGAAAAATAAATGACAAACAAACACACTATTGTTTTCATTAAATTATCTTCCCTGCGTCGTTCTTTATCTCGAAGTCTGAAATAGAACACAATTTATTTATTGCAAACTTACTACCGGGGTAAAGCCTAAATTCTTGCTTACTTTTATTGTCAATATCAGCCTTACACTTGTTCTTAATATGCACTCTGACATTCCCTGAGTTTTCAATGAAGTCTACTTTCCCATCACTATAAGTTTTGTAATTATAATTTAGTTCAAGGGGCAGCACTCTAACTAAAACGCCGTATGATAACTTTACTGTAACGCCTACGGAAAATTCTGATGTAGGTATAAACCTAACCCTGTATAGTTTTTCAGCTATAACATTTTCATTTCTAGAATATAGTAGCCTTACACTTTTACTTTCACCTGCGCTTAATATTATTTTCCTAGGGAAAATACTAAATGATAAGATTTCACTATTATCAACTGACACTTCACGTTGTTCTGGGGTTCCAGGGTTCACTATTTCATATACTAAGGCACGAACATATTCAGTGTATTTTGAGGAATTAGTTACCTTGATACTTTTAGTAACTAGGTCATTTTCATTTCCGTATATTTCCATTGGGGATACGGATATCGCAAAACTATTTAAAGGGGATAATAAATAGAAAAATGTAAAAAAAAATATTGTTCTAATCACAAGTCAACTCTCCAAGGCTGTAATATATATTGTTGTAATTATTGTGGTTATTAAAAGTGCAACGTAACGGTAGGTCGTCATTGTTAATATCAATAAATCCTTTGGTAAGAAATTCATCTGACAAACAAGTAGCCTCATAATTTTCATCACCTACATTTGATACCGTACAACCTTCTATATTTATTTTTTGGTAACCTTTAATTTTAAATCCAATCACTATAGTTTTTTCGTATGAAAATTGTATTGTTTTAATGTCACCTTTAAAAACATCCACACTATCATCTTTAACCTTAACAGTAAAAATCCCATTATCTGATAGATAATCATCTTCAACCATTATCTTGTAGTTCCCCGGTTTTATTTGATAAAAACTAGTTTCTGATGAGCTTATTTTTACATTACTTCTTGCAGAACCTTTAATATTTAATCGGAAATCACTTCCTTCTGGTATATTTCTCATGTCAAATATAAGTCCTGCGTCAGAACGTAGTGTGTTTACACTTTTCAGGCTATAGCTTTTATCATTAATTGCTGCCACATATTCATGACTTATCCCTATATTATTAATAACCCCATAATTAGTATTTAATCTAAATGCACCGTATGGTGAGTTATAACCCGCGTATAAGCTTGATGAAAATTCACCTTGATTATATTTTGAAACCCTAAAATTCATGTTATAGTCCTTATCATTTTTAGCAAAAGATAAGACGTTACTACTACCCTGTTTGTTAGTTTTATTACTATTATGTATCGAAGATGAGTAGGAGTAAGAATTTGATTTATATCCATAGCTAAAGTTTATTCCAGCATTAAAACTAGTCATTTTACTATTATATATTGAATCATAATTTTTCGACTCGTAATTAGCGTTAAAGCTAATTACGAATCGATTAAAATTAAAGCTTTTACTTAAAGAGAATCGATTGCTATCATAGTTAACCCCCAAGCTTTCTGACTTGTAATCTGTATATGTATAAGTTGCATTAAGTGCTCCAGGAAGTGAATAAGTAAGGCTTCCGGATAAATTGGTTCCACACTTACGATTTAGAAAAATAGACTCTTTTTTACAATCATTTAATTCAACTTTATAAGCAGAAGCATATACATATAAGTCATCCAAAATTTTGAATCTAAACTGCGATCCAAGAGCAAAATCTCCTTTACTACTTATGACTGATTGAATATCAATTCCATTCATAGAATAAACAAGTTCACTTGCAGCCCCTTTATTTGGAATATAGAATGAGTTAAGATGAAAATTACCTAAAGAGCTAACATATAAGCCGTTAAAACCAAGTGAGTCATAATAATTATCTCTATAATAATTACGGCCAACCATAACTTTAGCAAAGAAAGTATTTACTTTGTTCTTACTAATGCTTTTTTTAAAATATTCTTTTATCTCTGTTTCTTTTTCGCCGTTAGAGTATTCTTTTTCTATGACTAACCTGCTGTATCCCGCACTTAACAATCTATCATCGACTTCATTAAAACCTGGTGAAAGTTGTATACTTAATATCTTTCTTCCATTTGAAGATATGGTGGCTAAAGAATAATCCTTAGAGTAAACGAGTAAATTACCTTCGGACTTTCTTGCATTATAATCATAATCAAATAAGCTAAAGTTATATAATTCCAAGCCAAAAAAAGTATTACGTTTTATAAAATAGGTTCTACCTATTCCATTGGCAGGATTGTTGTACCCATTATCATTAATATATGAAAAGGCTAACTGCAGTTTATTATTAAGTATAGGTTTAAGGAGATATGACAAGTTATCAAATTTAAAAGGGTCATTCTTTCTTTTATTGTCTACATCATACTCAGCTATTAACAGTCCATATTTTGTTTTATAACTATCCTGACCTCTTAAAGATATATCTTCTTCTCCTCCAGATTGATAATTTAACTTTGCATAATGCCAATGTGATATCCCTGTATTTACTCCATACGAATACACTTCATCCTTTGAGTATTTTTTTGAGCGTATATAAATAAATTTATCATCATAGCTAACAGCGATTGATATATTGGTATATCTAATTGGTTTATCAATCTCAATTCCACTGCTAGCTGCTTTTAGTATGAAATCATTATATTCAACTTCATTATTTTTGAATATTTGTTCTAATTTTTCTGATCTTAGTTTTTCTTTAAATATTATTTTATTATTATTTTTTTTTACATACACAACGGATGATTTCGTGTTATTTATGTACATTTGATACGGTTCAAATTCAATTTCATCCACACTGAACCAGTCTGGTGGGTTCACATCAAAACTTTTATAATCGTCTGTATTTTTTCTTTCATCTCTTTCTTTATCAAGATCTAAACTTTCATTATTAGTTAGGCCATCATCAATAACAAAACTCGGAAAATGATGGTGAATGTAGCCTCTTACATCGTTATATTCGGTATTAGATTGTCGATATAAACATTCTTTTATAAAATAGTATGTTTCATGCTCAACATTGCTACAATCACCAATCATTGTGAACCTTTACAAATTTATGGAGCGATAGAAAAATCGAATGTAAAAGAGCCTCTATACTGACCCGAAGCTAGCGCAGTAGTTGACGCACTTTCTATTGATAAAGTAATATCTTTAGCGCTAGTAATTGCACCTTCAGTAGTATTGTACAAAGCATCTTTATCAATTGTTACAGGTGTGTTTTGTGCTAATGCGGTATCCGCTATTTTAAAAGTCATTGGAATAGATGTTCCATTCACAGAATCTGTCAAGCTAGGGAAGCTTTGTAATGTAATTAGAACATCCTTATAGTTATTCGATACCATATTTAAGTTGATGTTTTTTGTTTGAAGCCCATTTCCTGCGCTATTAACAGCCATTGCGATAGGAGCATCCCACGATCCTGAGGTATCAATTACTGTCAAGCTACTATCAACTGATGCCGTAACAGTTACAACTTGAGTTGCCGCACTTACAGTAAAGCAAGAAGCCAAAGCTGCCACAAGTCCAATTTTCATACACTTTCTATACATATATAAATCCAATTTCAATTAAGTGAAAAAAACATCTTACACCTGTCAACCACTCAGCCGAATAGCATCCATACATGCATTTAAAAACAATATGCTATTACCATTTAAAATTCATGGTGAAGTATTAGGCAGCCGTTAACTTGGCCAGTTCGCGACAACTAAGTGGACCGGTTTTGGTAAGATTCAGGGTAAGCGTCTGAGCAAATGCGTCTAGCCTTGATTAACATTCCAAGGTAGTGTCAACAACAACCAAAAAGTGATCCACTCCACCATTTAAATTATGGTTCACTATTCAAATGGTTGGACTGCAGGATAGCATTCTAAATTAAATATGTTTTAAAAGTGCTAATCGATTAAGAGGAGAAAATATATAAAATAAATTTTAATATACCATTTTATAGGCTGTATGCAGTTGCTATCACAAGAAGAGCTTGATTTTATAATTTATACATTCACAGAAAATCCTGATGACTCATTTCCCTTGAAAAATAACTCTGAAGGGAAGGCCAATATCGAAACTGATGCGAATTATGAAAATATTAAGCTATGCTTCAAAACGGTTGTCAAGCATAGTGACTCTAAATTATTTTTATTTTGATTGTTACTCTAAGGTAAAGCTATGAGTGTTTATTAATGAGCTTGATAACCTTGCTTGTATCTAAGCTTCTTTAAACCGTTTAGCCTTAAATCTTCGTAAGTATCAATGTAGCTGACTTTCTGTATTCCAACGCGTTCAAATTGCATATGCAAATAGGCAGCAATTATTATGCATTGTTCTACTCAATACTTGCCCTATGAGTTAGATTTACAATGCTCTCCTACGGTCAATAACTTTCTACGACAAATACAAAATGTATTTGAAGCACTAGAATGAAGGGTTTGCCGTTGTTAAGTTTTGCAAAATAGTCAATTTAGGGCTGCTGTTCATCTCAGGAGGTTGCACCTGTTGAGTCTATCCTTATGAGCTTTTACCTGTAGCCAATAGAAAAATGGTATTAATAGCAAAGAAGTTGAAGCAATATCATCAGTAATTAAACCGAGTGATTGAGCTCACTGATTAAAACCAAGCTTCACAAAAGTGCCAATTGCGCTCATAGTGATAAGCTGTAGTAACACCAACACCTCCGCTGTACACGTAGAAGTAGAACTAGACATCAATACTTGCAATATTTTCTACTAAGAAATCTAAGAAAACCCGTGCCTTTGGTGAAATCATATCTCGCTTTAAATAAATTGCGTAGGTAGCGCTTAGCTCTTCGTAAGGGCTAAAGGTATAGTTCTGCATAACATGCTTCAGAGAGCCATCAGCTAATTCATTTTTAATTGCCCATAACGGCATTAAGGTAAGCCCTGTATGATTCATCACTAGCTGCTTTTGGCCATTTACTGAATTCACTGAAATAGCATTGTTAATGACTAGTTTTGTTCTTGTTTCTGCCATTAAAAACCAATCTTTCCAGCGAGCATAGCTGTATCTAATACATTGATGTTCGGCTAAATCTTTAGGGCATTGAGGTGTGCCCCTGTTAGCTAAATATTGGGGGCTAGCACATAATAAAAAATTGTTGAATGCCAGTCGTTTAGCAATCATTGTCGAATCAGATAAGCGTCCGCTTCGAATGGCAACATCGATATTTTCTTCGACAAGATCGACAACTCGTTCTGTTAACTCAAGCCTTATATCAATATCTGGATATAACAACATAAACTTCGGGATAAGTGGTAGTACAACACTTTCGCCAAAACCCACGGTCATACTTATTTTGAGATTACCTTTTGGCTTTTCTTGCAAATCATTTACCGCTCTTTTGGCTTCATCAAACTCCGATACAATACGCTGAGAAAATTCATAGTACTTACGCCCAGCTTCTGTTAACCCAGTATTCCTGGTGGTTTTATTTAAAAGGCGTACACCTAGTTCTTGTTCAAGAACGGCTAATTGTCTTGAGATAGAAGAAGGCTGTACATCAAATATTCTACTGGCTTGTGAGATACTCCCTGTTTCAACGACACAATTAAAATACAATAACCGATTTAGTGAACTCATAACTGTTTCTACCTATATAAAGTTTCTTGTTATTCTAATACCGCATTGCTTAAAAGACAAAAGTAACTTGTTAATTGGGTAATGGCTTGTTCTGTTGACAACAAATAGAATGGTCGTACTTAAACGAACATACAAATGAAGAGCACATAATATGAAAGCAATGATCATTAATGAAATCGGCACAACTGAAGTTTTTCAGCTAGTGGAAAAAGCAAAGCCCGTGGCTAAAAAAGGACATATGGTAGTGGAAGTTAAAGCAACAAGTGTAAACCCAATTGATACCATGCTACGCTCTGTTGAATTACCTTGGTCAGCTAATTTGCCAGAAGTACTACACGGTGATGTAGCGGGTATTGTTAGCGAAGTAGGAGAAGGTGTCACTGGTTTTATCATTGGTGACGAAGTTTATGGTATGGCTGGTGGTGTTAATGGTGTAGATGGTGCTTTAGCTGAATTTATGTTGGTTGATGCACGTTTAATGGCTAAAAAACCTAAAACACTAACCATGAAACAAGCAGCAGCACTTCCGTTAGTATCAATAACTTCTTATGAAGCACTGGTTCATAAAATGAATGTTAAAGCAGGTGATAATGTTCTTATTCATGGTGCTACTGGTGGTGTTGGCCATATCGCTGTTCAATTAGCAAAAGTGCTAGGCGCTAATGTTACTTCTACTTATTCGCCTGCTAACGGAGCACTTGCAAAAACCGTTGGTGCGGATAATTTAGTTGATTATACAACAGAAAAAGTAGCCAATTATGTGGCTAAATATACCAACGGTGTTGGATTTGACAAAATATTTGATACTGTTTCTGGTAAAAACATTCAAAAGTCATTTGAAGCGGCTAAGTTTAATGGTCATGTATCAACAATTTTACCGATTGAAGATCCACTACAAATCGCTTTGAAAAGCCTGTCATTCCATAGTGTACTCATGCTTATTCCACTTGTTCATGGCATCAACCATGAATCACACGGTCAAATTTTGACTGAAATTGCTGAACTGGTTGATGCTGGCAAGATAACCCCAATTATTGATGAAAGTGACTACTCAATTTGGGAGGTTTCTAAAGCACACGACCACCTTGAGTCTGGAAAAGCTGTTGGTAAAATAACACTTACAGCATAAATATCGATTTAACTTCCCAATAAAAGTGTTAATGCGTTATTAGCGATTTTGTAATTATTATTCTATCGCTATCTACTTCTCGAAGAATCAGAAATAAAGCGGTACAAATTCTTGCGAGCGCATCAAGGAAAATTGAGGGTGTCATGTATTGCTTCGATACTTAAGGTGTCGCGAAGCTGGTTCTATTAATAACTTAAATTCGGTGAATTGGTCAGTCAGAGAGCATTGTAACAACAGCTGCGAGATGAGAAAATACAACGATTTTGTTGATTCAAAGCTGCGTTATGGTATGCCAAAAGGGAATTATTGGAACATAGATTATATACTTAGTCTTATTGACAGTGATATCAATACACGCGCAGAGAGTTTCTTCCACTTATTGAAAGTCAAGGCAATTCATGGTCAGTCAATTATGGATAAGAAAACAATGCGGCAAGCTGTATTTGAATACATTGAAGTTCATTGCAACAAAACAAGGAAACGTAGTACGAGTGGCTATTTAACCCAGAAGCATTTAAATTGAAGAATATTGCTTAGTATTGTGGTCAGTTTTAGCGTTGGTTATCAATATGTTCATTAGACAGCTCCTGACACAGGAGTGCTGCGACGATCATGATAATCTATTGAAGAGAGGTAAGGCTTAGCATTTCTTTTTTTTATTATTTTTAAATGCTAATTTCATATGTTAGAAACCCTGTATTATTGAATTATTGAATTGTTTTTAGGGCAGCATCACAATCTTATATCAATGTTCTTTAATGCAAGAGTTACATCTATCACTTAATAGTAAATTACATACTTCAAACCTTAATTATAAGGTGCAAAAAATTGTTGATATAAATAATAAAGTGGTGGCTGGAGAGCTGTTAGTTGATTTTTCAAGGGCAGAATCGAATCTTGAACTTCAAACCTATTTAAATGCAATAAATCTTGGAATTATTACTCAATTTAGTCTTGATTTTGCTTTTAATAACATTACAAATGCAACAAATTTAAATAAATTTAGTACTTTATTTTTTAACCTAGAAAGAAATAATTTATGTGATGTGAGAATTTTATCGCAAATATTAGAGTTAAACTTAGTTTGTTCTTTAAATGGGCTTGAGTTAGTCGTTGAAATTACTGAAAGAGATAAATGTGGAAAGTGCTGTAATGTTATTAAAGGGTTAACATTTCTGAAGGGGCGGGGTATTAAACTAGCTCTAGATGATTATGACTATGTATTTGGTGATTTCAGGTATAATGAGCTTAAGTTAGGTTATTACGACTATGTAAAAGTAGACATGTCAAAAAATAAACTAGAATTAGATCTACTTAGAAATTTCGCATTTGAAAATAATAAGTACTTCAAGAAAGGTATTATAGTCGAACGAATTGAGACGTTAGATGAACTCTATAAAAATTTACCTCATCAATATATTTATGGGTATCAGGGCTTCTTTTTTTGTAAAGGTATTTCTATTTAATGTAGTAGTTAATTATCGTTAAAGTTAACTTTTAAAAACTTTATTGGAGGGAATTTGTTAGGTAAATATATAAAACGCTATCGAATAGAAAACAACTTAACTCAGTTTGATTTTATTGTAAAAATACAGAGTTTAGATGTTGAAGCCTCATTTGAGTTACTAGATGAAATTACACTTTCTAGATGGGAGAATGAGAGAACAAGGCCTTCGTTAAAAAAACAAGTATTACTAATGGTATATATGGGCTTTAAACACGATTTAAATACCTTTATTACTCCCGACAAAGTTAAATTAGAGTCTCTTTTATCAAAAAGATATAAAGATAATTTTTTGGGTAGTGATAACCCTTATTTAAATGTTTCTTCTCATAATAAAGTTACTGTCCGATCTAGTAAGAAAATACCGAGTAGTCGTTTAAAACACTACAGTGCTTATTATTCTGATATTCATGGCGTACCATGCGATAGTGAACATCTACAAATGTTAAATGAAAATCTAAGTAATATAAATTTTCATGAAATCTATTCACCCGAAAACTATATCATTGGGCACTTAATCTCTTTTCAAATAACTGATGATTTCTCATTGTCTGTCATAAATGAAAAATTAGGTTTCAAACTCTCTTTTGCTGATGATGATTTAAAGGGTTCTATTTACATAACTTCAATGCATGCTAGTTGCAAGGATATATTTCATTATCAAAATAAACTTGTTTATGATCTAATATTGGAGTCGAATAAATTTCCTAAATATATTTTTGCTAAATGCTTTTATCCAGAGTTAGCTAATTTTTATGAGGCTATCGGTGGAGATGTCTGTCATAAAGGGCCTGTAAGTACTCATGGAATGAAATACTTAAAATGTCATTACAGGTGGTTAATGTACCGCATTAATGTTATTGATTTAATTAGTTCAAAATTATTCTATTTTAACGAAAAATTTATTAATGAAACATTCATTAACAAACCATTTGTTGATCCAATAATTAAAAAGGAAGAGATTTAAAAAACACCTGCAAACGAACAGTAATCAAACTAGTAAGAACTCCTCTAGCTTTAAAATGATGAAGATACTCCATACCAAGGTATATGAAGTAGCTATTCTAAAGGTCGGGGTATAAGTGAGAACTCTTTCTCCCCTGCAAAGCTCGTAAGCGCGTTACTAAGATATCCGATTTGTATTTTTATATTAGTCGTAATAGCGATGTTTTGGTTAGAGATTAATGATTTTTAGTTAGTGCCTAGCGGAAGCTGGAATATTCACGCTGGTTAGACGCTGTTTTTTGGAATGTCAACTTGCTTGCTAGCGCTAACGAATTGACGTAAGAACAATATCAGGCGGCATGTTTTTTATAACAAGTGACATTCACTAAGCTTTTTCTTGCAAAGTTAATAGTTTTAGCTGCGAGTAGCTTATGAAGCATATTACTCTGGCTCAGAGGCTACTTAGTTAAAGTAGGAAAGTCTATCAATCTGGAAATAAATAAACGATGAAAATTCTTATTGTAGGTGCTGGGATCTCGGGCTTATCTATGGCTCGATTGTTAGAAGAAAAGCGCATTGACTACAAGATTATAGAAAAAAAAGGCTCTCTTAATACGACTGGAGCAGGTATTGCTTTACCGTTCAATGCACTAAGAGCACTAAAAGAAATAGGCGTCTATGATCAAGTAATGAAAAATTCGCATAAGGTAAAGGAAATAAATTATACCAAATCAAATGGAGAATTACTCAGTCGCGCCAACTTAACAGGCTATCCTTTTAGTAATGACTCATTTGTAGCCTTAAAAAGGAATAAATTGATACATATATTAGCTGAGGGGATAGAAAATAAAATTCACTATTCCACAGAAATCACTTCTGCTAATAATCATAAAAATGGGGTTGTAGTCGAGTGTTCTAATACGGAAATTGCTGGAAAATATGATTTAATGATAGCTGCAGATGGCGTTAATTCACCGTCAAGAGATCAACAGTTTAGAGGTACTAAAACTTTATACAATCATAAAATAACGGGGTGGCGTTTCATTGTTAAGGCGTCTAATCATCAACTAGAACCGACCTACATGCTTGGCAACTCTGATTTATTTATGGCTTACCCATTAAGTAAAGATGAGTTATATTGTTACGCACATATCCATCAAGATAATAGTTTCTATACATTAAGTGGCGATACACAAAAGGATATTAAGCGTATATTCTCATCTTATGCGGAACCCGCTAGAAGTATTTTAAAATCAATTAATGAATTAAATATTATTACAGGTGAATTAAAATCGGTCACTGAAGCTCGTTTCTATAAAAATCGTATTGTTTTTATTGGAGATGCTGCCAACGCTTGTTCTCCACTTTTACAACAAGGCGCTGCAGCTGCTTTTGAGGATGCATTATCGTTATCAAAAGCTTTAAGTCATAATAAGATAGATTTGGAGCAATATAAAAAAGCGCGCCAAGCACGAATTGAATGGATTATTCAATATTCTGACAAGCCTTTAGCAAACATAAAAAAAATGGATAACTTCATCATACGTTTTATTAGAAATATGATAATACGACATATAGGGCCTTTGAATGTTTACGGTTGGATAAAATTGGCAACAAACCCCCATTTAACTAAAAAATAGCAATAAGTTAAGTCCTGCAAATTTTATTGACCACTACATTACTTGTTTACTTAGAGCCAGGCGGTGGTCAGAATCTAAGAAACTATCCTATTTGTGTCATTAAACGATAACTATATTGCAATAATTAAAGAAGGCATGCTTATGACCTCAATTTATCAGCTAAAGGAGCTTTTATGAAATCTAAATTATTTATCGGTGGTTCAATTCTGCTAGCTTTTGCTGTGTTTTCTGGACTGATGGAAACCATGTTTTATGGCAGCATTGATTCTGAAGGCGTACTTCAAGAAAGTCTGTTTTTACCTCTGACTTTTATCTGTTTAGCTTTATCAGTAACTTTCTATGCTTCGTCACTCATTATACAGGTAAAAGGGAGGCTAACCCATAATCAAAGCCATTAACGCTTATTCTACGATAGCATCATCAACTAAGATCAACCCTTCATCTACATCAAGCATCAGCTTGTGAGCACTTGAGTTGTTTTTTCTCTCTTGGTCAGCCTGTGTTGGATACCGACGTATAGTGACATCAACAGCCTTTTGTCCATCATAATCTATTGCAGTAAGTGTACTATACTTACCTAAAAACTGTTGCCCATATTGGTTGATGTTATTAGTAAGGTAATCTAGCTCGAAAGCACCTAGGTAGAGTGCGCTACTAGGTAGATCGTGGCAATCTAGACTGGAGTTTTTATCCGAATCAGGATTACTATTGGTTAAAGTATAAGGCGCAACAAACTTAAAAATGTTTTTATTATTTGAAATATTCAACGCAGTGATATTGGTATAGTCAAGCCATGCTGCATAATATTCATTGTTTGACAGGACGCCTTTTACGTAAGGCTTTGTATCTTTACTAGTGTCTATCTCGGTAAACTCTGTTAATTGGACTTGATTCTTATGATCGGTAAAAGTGATATAAAATGATTGAGTTGAGTTGTAAAGTCTTCATGGTATTCTCTTAGAGTTTAGTAGGTTACTATAATCAATTCTTGATTCGAATTTTTAACTGACGCGACTTATCTAAATTCCCTTGATACTCAAGACGAGTATCTTGTATTAAATAGTAGACTCGAGCAATGATGAAAGTGTCTGTAATAAGTTGCTCGCTCAACCCCAGAACATGACCAACTACTGCCAGCATTAATACAAAGTTTCCTTGGCCTTGTTCTTGGCATTGCCTCAATATTTGTTTATCAAAATAATCTTCACCAACAGACTTAACTTCGTTGCTTTCAAAAATACGCAATAAGCTGTCAGGTCGCTTCGATAGCTTAACTAGTTTTTGCCATAACTGTGCATATTGAATGCAATTTATGGGATTGATATTTTTTTCTTGATTATGCAGGAAGTCTAACATTTCAAGAGAACAGGCACCTACTCCATGTAGCATATGAGTGGAGAGGTCATAGTCGTTAATACTGATATGATAGAGTTTATGCTCATCAATTATATGGCAACACAAGTAAAGTAACGACTGTTCAGGCGCATTATCTCCATGCCAAATAACCACTTTGTGGTAAGGAGTAAAGTCAAAGTGACATAATTTACTAATGTCTTTAGTAATATCTACCAACCATTTATCTTCAATATTTGCGTCAGCAGCTTCTTCTAGATGTGCTA